>JARRKS010000199.1:0-3553 GCA_037387865.1 Flavobacteriaceae bacterium | reverse complement strand
CAAACAGATGAGAACACGCTATATTATAGTAATATTGCTCCAGGTGAATTTAATCAAGATTATCTATATGCGGCTTCTGGATATAATGGTAAAGTTTCATTTAATATTGCCACACAATATCAAGATAATTTATTTTTAGGTTTAAACTTAAATTCACACTTACTTAATTATGATAGATCGACAAGATTTTATGAAGGCAACACCAATGTTAGTACTTTTGTTAATGAAGTTGGTTTTGATAATTTCTTGTCGACTTATGGTTGGGGTTTTTCATTCCAGCTAGGTGGAATATTAAAACTTAATGAATTTTTTAGGGTTGGTTTAACATACGATTCTCCAACTTGGCTTACCATTGAAGAAGAAACATCACAATATATCTCAACAGTACGGAATGAAACTGGTAGCGACATCACTCAAATTATTGATCCTAGAATTGTTAATGTTTTTCCTTCTTATAAATTGCAAACACCTGGTAAAATTACTGGTAGTTTAGCATTTGTATTTGAAAATCATGGGATTATTAGTTTTGATTATTCAACAAAAGATTATGGAAATACTAAATTCAAACCTACATCTGATTCGTATTTTGCAGTTCAAAACAATATAATTAGCGAACGGTTGACAACAGCTTCAACATATAAAATTGGTGGAGAATATAACTATGAAAGGTTTAGTTTTAGAGGTGGATATCGTTTTGAAGAGTCTCCTTATAAGGATAATACCATTGATGATTTAACTGGTTATTCTTTAGGTGTTGGATATAATTTTGGAAAAATGAAATTAGATCTAACTTATGACCAGTCAAAACAAAATATGAACTATCAATTATTTGATCAAGGGCTAACAGACTCTGCAAATATAGATACTAAAAAGTCTAATATAATTCTCTCGTTAAGTTTTAATATTTAAACTTAAAAAGAAAAGCTTGAATTCAAAATTCAAGCTTTTCTTTTATCTCTTCAGTGAAAAATGTGACTTAAAGATCCTCATAGAACCATTACTAGGTTCTTCATATTCTACTGTAAACCAGTAATCGCTTGAAGGTAATGGTTCACCATTAAAAGTTCCATCCCAACCTGGGCCTGTCGGATCTAATTGTTTTAGTAATTTACCATAACGGTCATAAATATAGATTTTAGCTAAAGGCTGATTTTCAATTCCATAAATATTCCAACTGTTATTATATGCATCTCCGTTTGGAGTAAAAAATCTGGGGTAATCTATAATTGTTTCAACTTGAAATATCTCATTACAATTATATAGGTCTCTTACATATACTGTATGTTGACCGCCATTAACACTTTCAAATCTTGAAGATAGTTGCCATAATCCATGATCTAAACTATATTCATACGTGCCATTACCGGAAACAGATATTTCAATAATATCATCACTAGAAAATGCTTCAGAAATAATATTTATAGTTATACTCTCTGGAGGATAAGAGGCAATAACCTCTGTAGTAGCTGGTATGGTACAACCTGTAATAACATTTGTAGCTAGAACAGAAAAAATTCCATCAGTTGTAGGATCATAGAATGAATCTGTGGCACCTACAATTTCATTACCTGGAACTGGCTCTCCTTGATACCACTGAAATGAAAATTCCATTGTACTCAATTGAGTATCAATTGGAGGATTTGTTAAGAAAGTTTCTAACGTTGGAGTAATACGTTGTCCAGCACTAGACAAACAAATAACATACTGATCTTCAATTGCAATTTCAGGAACCGGATTTACAATCAATGTTATTGGTACAATAACAAAACATTGATTGGTAACAGGAGTAACTCTTGCATATATTGTTTGAGTTACAGCTTGAGTATTTACAAAACTTGTAGGATTTGAAATACTATTAGAATTTCCTGCAATAGCATCCGCTTCAATCTCATAATAGTCAAATGTAAAGTTTAAAGGATCTAAACCGTTTAAAATTTCTATTTCTCTACGTGTTAAATCAAAATTATCAAAACCATCATTATCAACTTCACACTCCTCAATGGTTTTTGGGGTATTGTCTAAATTCTCATATAAAATAGTTTCCAGAGAAAGTGTTACAGTAGAAGTACATGTATTTACTCCTGTTGCCAAAACAATAATGTCCCTATTAAACAAATTATTATTATACATATTAGGTGATACAATAGGATTATTATTATCCAAATCCATTTGCGATTCAAAATAAGATAAAATAATAGTTGTATCACCACCAGTAATTTGATCCTCTCTAATCGTGAGATCATAAGTTGTATTTACCTGATCGTTACAAATCTGAATAATATCAGGTTGAAAAATCACAGGATTTGGGTTTACAATTAATTGAAAAGACATGTCTGTACTTACGCACTCATCAGTGTCTCCTACTCCGTTAGCATTATTATCAAATTGGGCTCTAACATAAATAGTTTGTGGATTAGTAAGGTTAGAATAAGGTGAAGCAATTGCATTTATATTATTCTCTGCATCATCAGGTGTTTCATGGTAGGATATTAAAATATCTTGAGTTTGTGTACCTATAACTTCAGCATCTTTTGTTGTTAAGTCAAAATCTGCTTGACCATTACCAATATCACATAAAATATAGTCACTTATAGTGTTTTCTACTGGAACAGAATCAACAGTTAAAGTAATATACTCACCTAAACCTAAGCAGGCATTAAGCACATCACTATCAACTCTTACAACAATGTTCTGAACGTATGGAGAAGCATCATTTCTATGGTCACTAATGTCTACTATTGCATTCGCTTCTTGTAGTGCATCTGCCAGATTTGTAAAATATGTAACTGTTAGTGTTTGTCCTGGCGGAAACTGTGCTAATATTTGAGTAGTCGCATCACTAAAATCGAAATTAGCAATTCCATTGGTGTTATCATTATCTATTTGGTAATCATCGCAAACATTATAAGGCAAATTAAATGTTCCAGGAATTTGTGTAGTGCTTACAGTCAAATTTATTTGGGTAGTTTTGTAACATCCATTGCTTGCTTCTATTCTAGAAAAAACTATCCCGGATAAAGGAGTTGGATTAGGATAATTTAAATAATTTGTAATTTGATTTGCGACCAAACCACTTTGAGCTTCAGCTAATGTTAAATAATATGAAAACGTTTCGTTTGAAGCATTGCTAGAAATTAATTCGTTTGCCTCTGTTAAATTGAACAAAGTAAAACCATCATTGTCATCATCGCATTGAAATAAATCTACAATTGGTGTTACAATTGGGTTTAAATTTACAATAAGGTTAAAACTTGTTATATCATAGCAATCAGTATTCAACACATTTTCAATTCTCACAATAATAGTTTGAGGGCTAGATGAATTTAATATTGGTGTAGTAATTTCAGTTCCCGGTAACCCAGCATCTGCATCAGCTTGAGAGTAATAGAATTTAATATCAAAATCTGTTGAAGATTGACTTCCTAATACTTCGCTTTCTTTAACGGAAAGGTCAAATGTTGTTGTATTTGTATCACTACATAAAACAAAATCTGAAACTGGATTTGCTATTGGATTTAAATAAACATTAATATTAAAAGAACCTACATCAAAA
>JARRKS010000198.1:0-3553 GCA_037387865.1 Flavobacteriaceae bacterium | reverse complement strand
GAAAATAATGCAACTTTTATTCATCCTTCAAACGATTTAGATGTCATTTATGGTCAAGGAACTGCAGCAATAGAATTATTGGAAGAAGAGCCTGATTTAGATTACATTTTTGCTCCTGTTGGTGGAGGAGGTTTAATTGCTGGAACTTGTTTGTCAGCCAAGTATTTTTCCAAGAAATGTAAAGTTATTGGTGGAGAACCCATGAATGCAGATGATGCTTACCGTTCTTTGAAATCTGGAAAAATTGAATTTAATGAAACAGCCAATACCATTGCAGATGGTTTACGTACCTTTCTTGGAGACAAGAATTTTCCAATCATTAAAGAACATGTCGAACGTATAATTAGAGTGGAAGAAGATGACATAATACAGGCTATGAAACTTATTTGGGAACGCATGAAAATTATTATTGAACCGTCTAGTGCAGTGGCTTTTGCAGCATTAATAAAAGAAAAGGATGTATTTAAGCATAAAAAGGTTGGTGTTATTATTTCTGGAGGCAATGTAGATTTAGTAAATTTACCATTCAGTTAAACTAGATATCGAGCATGAATACCTCATACGTAAAAACACATATAGAAAACCAAGTAGGATATATTGAGTTTTTTCAACCTTCCCATAATTCGTTACCAACCGATGTTTTGGTTAAGTTGCAAGAAGCTATAAACAAGGCAGGTAATGACAATACTATTAAAGTTATTGTTTTAAAAAGTGGAGGAAACAGAACCTTTTGTGCAGGAGCTAGCTTTCAGGAACTCATAAATATTGACAGTGAAGAAAGTGGAAAAGCATTCTTTTCAGGTTTTGCCAATCTTATAAACACCATGAGAAAATGCCCTAAATTCATACTGGGAAGAGTTCAGGGTAAAGCTGTTGGTGGAGGAGTTGGTCTGGCATCTGCAACAGATTATTGCTTGGCAACCAAATTTGCTTCTATCAAATTAAGTGAACTCTCTTTGGCATTTGGTCCATTTGTTATTGAGCCTGCTGTGACTCGTAAATTAGGTTTGAGCAATATGTCACAATTGTCAATGGATGCTACCAGTTTTAAGTCTGCAGAATGGGGAAAAGAAAAGGGTTTATACGTTGAGCTTTTTGAAACTTTGGAAGCATTGGATGATGCGGTAAAAGTTTTTGCGGAAGATCTAGCAAAGTATAATCCTGAAGCCATGAAACAGATGAAGTCTGTGTTTTGGTCCGGAACTGAACATTGGGATGATTTGTTAACTGATCGTGCTGCCATGAGTGGTAAATTGGCGTTAAGTGATTTTACCAAGGAAACATTAAAAAGATACAAATAATATTCTCAACTTTGTAGTCTCAAAACTTCAGAGATGAAATATTCAATCAAAATCAATAAAATAGAAAAATCTAAAGTTTCTAATTTAGATTTCAGCAATATACAATTAGGAAAAACTTTTACAGATCACATGTTTATTTGTGATTATGAAAACGGACAATGGGTAAATCCTAGAATTGAGCCTTTGCATTTAATTCCAACACATCCTGCAGCTATGGCTTTGCATTATGGTCAAGCTATTTTTGAAGGCATGAAAGCCACTGTAGATACCGACGGAATCCCAATGTTATTTAGACCAGAAAAAAATGCTTCGAGATTAAACTTTAGTGCGTCAAGAATGGGAATGCCCCTATTTCCAGAAGATTTATTTGTTGAAGGTTTAAAACAATTAGTGGCTTTAGATCACGAATGGATTCCACCGCAAGAAGGTAGCGCATTGTATTTAAGACCTTTTATGTATGCTGATGAAGCTTTTATTGGTATGAGAGCTGCAACGCATTACAAGTTTATTATTATGGCTTCACCATCACAACCTTTATATAACAAACCTGTGCGTTTGTATGCTGAAACTAAATTTATTCGCGCTGCTAAAGGAGGCACAGGAGAAGCCAAAGCAGCAGGGAATTATGCCGCAGCAGTACAACCAACAGAAATGGCTAAACAAAAAGGATTTGACCAAGTATTGTGGTTGGATGCTCGTGAGTTCCATTACATACAAGAAGTAGGTACTATGAATATTTTCTTCAAAATCAATGGTGAATTTATTACACCTAGTTTGGACGGCTGTATTCTTGCAGGCATTACTAGAATGAGCATCATAGATTTATTAAGACATAAAGGCTACAAAGTTGTGGAGCGTCCAATACATATAGAAGAAATTATTGAAGCTTCTAAAAATGGATCTCTTGAAGAAGCTTTTGGTACAGGAACAGCTGTTGGTATCACAATGATTCAAGAGATTGGATATAAAGATTCTATAATAAAAGTTTCAGAAGAATTTCCGGGAGCTCAAATGCTGTTAAATACACTTAATGGTGTCCGTTCAGGTAAAATGGAGGATGAACTCAATTGGATGCTAAAAATAGAGCATACTTTAAAAGTATAATTTTCAGTTCACTAAACTTTTTTCAATAATTTCTATACCATTATCTATTAATTTACCGTATTCTGGTTTATTAAGCTTAATAGTTTCTAAATGGGTCATGATTTTTGAGCAAAGCTCTGATTCATGTCCTTTAAAAGCTAATTCATATAACTCTACAGATAATAGCCAATCTTCAGGATAATCTTCTATCAGTTGCTCCAAAATTTTTGTTCTGGATACTGAACGATTTTTGCCTTCTCTAAAATCTCGCACCTGTTGATAAAGCTCTTCAAGTTGTATTCTTTTTTTAGATTTTTTTATGTGAATGGTTTCAGAGCTTAATTTGTGAGTTACCAAATCAAAACTATGGTTGTCAGCCGGACCTGAAAAAGCTGAAATTATACTTTTACCTATTGCCATATCGTAAGTTCCCCATTCTGGTTTAAAAAGAATAGTATCGCCATGGGTAACAGTGCAATTTTTAAAACTGATTAGAATTATTTTACCTTGAAGGTTACGCTTTCCAGTAATGATTTCACCTTTAACTTTGATGTTGCCTTCAAATTCAAGTTCTATAGTTTCGCCTTCATAAATATCATAGGCTCTCAAATCTCGAGGACTCATATCTTCAATGGCTAAGTTGATGCCCTTAAGTTTTCCAACTGGCGTTCCAAAGCCATGTTTATGATAATGTGTGCCATGACCAATAATTTCTTTTCCTCTGTAAGCTAAAGCTGTAGCACCAGAAGTTTGAATATAGATAGGTTTATTATTATGTTCTAAAACTTTTGAAAAAACACCTGAAACTTGTAAACCTGTACTAAATTCTAAAGTTCCCAAAGCATCAGATTCTATAAGTTTTTTAACACCAGATAAATCTCCTGTTCTTAAAGCCATTGTATTGGCAAACTCTTCTAGCACCAAACTTAAATGAGCAAAATCTGGCGTTACAAATAGTTGAGGTTGCGGTTTGGTAATATCAAATTCTTTAAAAGCGGCGTCAATGTTATAGGGTATTTTTTTAACTTCATCAGTCATACACCAAGCACTTTCTCCAATGGATGACAGTAATCCAGCACCATAAATTTTTGGATTGTCAAGACTACCAATCAAACCATACTCTACAGTCCACCAATGCAAGTTCCTAATTAATGCCATTTCGCTAGGTT
>JARRKS010000197.1:0-3561 GCA_037387865.1 Flavobacteriaceae bacterium | reverse complement strand
TTCTTTTGCAGAAACATAAATAAGTCTATCTTGATAGGCCAAAGGTATTCTTGAGGTTAACCATGAATTACCTCTAAATACATCATCGACCAAAAAAATAAACGGTGCGTTAACATTAAGTCGCTTTGGGGAAATAATTTCATTTAATTGATTAAAACTACCTCTACCAAAAACAACTCTTGGTACCATTGGGATGTTTTTATAATTCATTCAATTCATTCTTTTTTGCAAAAGGTAAAAATACCACATTTTAAATTTTACTGGTTTAATAATTCTTGAAATTTTTCGACAAACAAACTTATGTGATAACCATCAACCAATGCATGATTTACATTTATTGAAACATTCATCACTAATTTGTCATTTTGTTTTTCGGTCTTACTGAATGACAATTTTGGAACTGATATGCCGTGTTTTGAAAATGGCTCTTTATGTCCGGTAAACTGAAACCATGGTATTGCAGAACAATAAATACAATTTAAGCCTTCTTGTTCTGGAAACAACGCATTAGAATTTTGAATTCTGTTCTTTTCTGCTTGTAAATTATTTAAGAAGACATCTATATTCTCATCAAATTCAATAAAAGAGAATCCAAAAGTTTTATCATCTCTCATAATTGTTGGTGATGCATGAATTACATCATATTGAACAACTTGATTGTCAATAATTCTATATTTTAAATTGTCAACCGAATTAATTGCTTTCATGCAATCGTGCAAATATTTTCCAAAAAAAGAAATGTCTTGCTCTTTTGAAAACCGGTAAGCTTTTGTTACATCAAATGGAATAGTTACAGCAAAAGTTGGATCTTGCAAGTCATTAAAATGCTGAAAGTGTTGCTTTCTATTCCATGTATTTATATCTAATGTTTTCAATTAATTTAAAAGCGTTAAAAGTTCTCTTAAACTGTTTAGTGTTTTAAAATTCTTTCCGTTAGTTTCCATATCGTTGACCTGCTCATGAACCCAAGTGGTGTGAAAAGGAACATGTATAGCATTGGCCTTAATATTAATAAGTGGCAAAATATCAGATTTTAAGGAATTTCCAATCATTAAAAACTCTGAAGGTTTGATATCTAGATGATTTAACAACTTGGAATAATTATCCTCCTTTTTTTCACTTAAGACCTCAATATGGTGAAAATATTGATTGAGGCCAGATTTTTTCAATTTTCGTTCTTGGTCTAATAAATCGCCTTTGGTTGCCAAGATTAACCTATACTTTTGTGACAAGGCTTTTAAAACGTCTTCAACACCATCGAGTAACACTACTGGTTTATTTATCATGTTTTTACCAATATTCAATATTTTTTCCAACACCTGATTTGATACATCATTATTGGAAATATCTAATGCTGCCTCTACCATAGATAATATAAATGCTTTAACGCCATAGCCATAAAGGTCAAGGTTTTTCATTTCGATTTTGAAAAGTTCCTGATCTATTTTGTTTGGCGTTTCATAATCAGAAAGTAATTGTGCAAAGGCTTCTTCAGCCTCACGAAAATAAGTTTCGTTAACCCAAAGTGTGTCATCTGCATCAAAACCTATGACTTTTATTTTATCGTAATCTATTTCCATTCTTTTTTGGCGCGTTCTAAATCCTCTGGGGTATCAATCTCAATTCCTTGCACATTGGTTTCTACCATTTTTATGCGTTTGCCATACTCTAAATATCTTAATTGTTCTAATTTTTCAGAAGCTTCCAAAGTTTTCATTGGTAATTTATAAAAATCTAATATTGCCTCTTTTCTAAACGCATAAATACCTTTATGTTTATAATATTTAACACCTACGCTTTTATCTCTTGGATATGGAATTGGACTACGTGAAAAGTACAATGCAAAATCTGATTGGTCTACAACAACTTTTACTGTATTTGGATTATTAATCTCATTTTCATCTGTAATCTGAACCATTAAAGATGCTAAATCAATTTTATTTTCTTCATCTGTTTTAAAAACATTAATGAGTTTAGCAAGTGATTCTTTATCAGTAAACGGTTCGTCCCCTTGGACATTAATAACAATATCAATATCCATATTCTCAACCGCTTCAGCTATTCTGTCACTACCACATTCGTGCTCTTTTTTACTCATGATGGCCTTTCCGCCATTGCTGGTAATTTCTTTAAAAATAATCTCACTATCTGTTACAACAAAAACATCATCAAATAAATTAGTGTCTACGGTTGCATTATAGGTTTGAAGAATAACCGATTTACCACCAAGATCTTGCATTAGTTTCCCAGGGAATCGAGATGCTGCATAACGCGCAGGAATCATTGAAATTATCTTCATTTATAAAAAAATTATTAGCATCAAAAATATAATAAATTATAAAGATTTCAGGTCTTCTTTAGATTAAACTTTTGATTAGATCTAACTTTCAAAAAACTCATCTTTAAAACCAATAAGATACAATTTTTCTTGTGCTCGTGTTACAGCTGTATACAACCAACGTAAATATTCCTTGTCAATACCATTTGGTAAATATGGTTGTTCTACAAAAACAGTATTCCATTGTCATCCTTGCGATTTATGACAAGTTATAGCATAAGAAAACTTTACTTGCAATGCATTAAAGTGTTTATTGTTCTTTACTTTTAAAAATTTTCTGTAATTACTAGATTCACTTTCAAAATCTTTCATGACTTCTTGATAGAGTCTATTAGAATCTTCATAAGATAATGAAGGGGTTTCGGCAGAAATTGTATCTAACAGCAACATCGTTTCAAATGGTCGCATTCTTGGATAATCTACCATGCGAACTTTAACTTCGGCAAAAGTAAAACCATACAATTCTTCAATTTTAAATATTTCTAGAACTTCCAGAATGTCTCCATTAGCAATAAAACCAGCTTCAGTTGTTGGCTTGACCCAGAAATAATTATTCTTCACGACCATTAAATAATCACCAGTTGTCAACTCATTCTCATTAAATAATATACGACTCCGTATTTGTTGATTATATAAATTTGCCCGCTTATTGCTTCTTACAATTATGGCAGTTTCTTCATTGCCTAAATTGCTGTAAGCTTCATTTATAGCATCCATGATTTCATAACCATCAACTAGTCTGATAATGTCTTTAAATCCTTTTAAATTAAACTTAAAGCTATCAAAAAAGGAATTATCAATAGATTCTCTTATATGTGTTGCATTTATTAATATTCCAGAATCCTTTTCTTGTCTTACAACCTCATCGAGTTCTATAGTTGTTACTTCTTTGTTATAATGTAAGTTTAATGTTTTTTCATTTAGCGCTGGACTTAAATCCAATTTTACCGGTGGTAATTGTGCAGTATCACCAATAAGCAGTAATTTACATTGATGCCCAGAATAAACATATTGTATTAAATCATCAAGTAAAGAACCATTCTCTAAAAGTTTAGATTCACTTGGAATATCAGGAATCATTGAAGCTTCATCTACAATAAACAGTGTGTTTTTATGCTTATTAGGCTGTAAAACAAATTTTACACCACCTCCTTTATCTTTTTTTGGAAAATAAATTTTTTTATGAATTGTAAATGCTTCTTTATTAGAATAGTTTGAGATGA
>JARRKS010000196.1:0-5634 GCA_037387865.1 Flavobacteriaceae bacterium | reverse complement strand
GCCATTATTATGGGAGGATTTTCTAGCGAATATGAAATATCCTTAAAAAGTGGAAACGTAGTTTATGAAACTTTAGATTCTTCAAAATATATTGGTTATCGCATTCATGTTTTTAAATACAAATGGGTATATGTGAATGATGATGATATTGAATTTCCAATTGATAAAAGTGATTTTTCGGTTATTGTTCATGACCAAAAAATAAAGTTTGATTGTGTTTTTAATGCCATACATGGTTCGCCTGGCGAAGATGGTTTTATACAAGGCTATTTTAAGTTACTTAACATACCTCATACAAGTTGTGATATGTATCAGGCGGCTCTTACTTTTAACAAGCGTGATTGCTTGAGTACTTTAAAACCTTACGGAATAAAAACGGCCGAATCTTTTTACTTAAATCTTGGTGACAACATTAAAGAAGAGGCAATAATTAAAACCGTTGGCTTACCGTGCTTTGTAAAAGCCAATAAAGCAGGAAGTAGTTTTGGTATAACCAAAGTTTATAAAAAAGAGGAATTACAAAATGCTATTGAAATTGCTTTTAAAGAAGATGATGAAATAATTATTGAATCCTTTTTAGATGGCACAGAAGTTTCTGTTGGAGTTATAACTTATAAAGGCAAAGTGAAGGTTTTACCAATAACAGAGATTGTAAGTAACAACGATTTTTTTGATTATAAAGCCAAATATTTAGGCGAGTCACAGGAAATTACACCTGCAAGAATTAGTCAGGAAATGACAGATAAAGTCAATAGTGTCGCCAAGCAAGTATATGAAATCTTAAAAATCAAAGGTTTTTCACGAAGTGAATACATTTTTAAAGATGGTGAGCCTCATTTATTGGAAGTAAACACTGTACCAGGATTAACCAAAGAAAGTATTTTACCACAACAAGCTGCTACTGCTGGAATATCTTTATCAGATCTATTCTCAAATGCTATTGAAGAAGCTTTGAAATAAAAAGCTTATTTTTATAATATGAAAAAAGCTATTTTTCCAGGATCATTTGACCCTTTAACTTTAGGACACTACGACATCATTAAGCGCGGTGTTACGCTTTTTGATGAAGTTATAGTGGCTATTGGTATAAATGCTGATAAAAAATACATGTTTAGTTTAGAAAAACGTAAACAATTTATTGAAGATGCTTTTAAAGATGAACCGAAAATAACAGTAGTAACTTATAAAGGTTTAACGGTAGATTTTTGTAAAAAAACTGGTGTTGATTTTATATTACGTGGTCTTCGAAACCCAGCCGATTTTGAGTTTGAAAAAGCCATAGCACATACCAATCGTGATTTAGCTCCAATAGAAACCGTATTTCTCTTAACTTCAGCTCAAACATCATACATTTCTTCTTCAATTGTACGTGATGTTATAAGAAACAATGGTGACTACACAAAACTTGTCCCCAAGAGTGTACGTGTGAAATAATGTTTCTATGAAATCCTTTAAATTAAACTTTTTAGATCATGTTGCTATTCGAGTGAATGATATGAATATATCTATTGAATGGTATGCTAAAGTTTTAGGTTTAAAAAAATATAAATTAGAAAAATGGGGTGAATATCCAGTATTTATGCTTTCTAGGAAAAGTGGTATCGCTATTTTCCCAGCAAATTTAGAACATGAAAGACTAAATCAAGATTCTAGAAATGTAAAAATTGATCATTTTGCTTTTAACGTTTCAAATGAAGATTTTAAAAATGCTCAAGAACATTTTAAATCAATTGGTATGAATTTTCAATTTCAAGACCATCATTACTTCCATTCTATTTATCTAAAAGATCCTGATAATCATACCGTAGAATTGACAACTTTAGTAATTGATGAAGATAGTTTCTACAAGTAATTTACAAATTATATTCGCCTAAACCTTTTGCAAATTTTTCAGGATTTGCAGCTAGATGATATCTAGGGTCATCTATATCTTCAATAATCACTTCATGAAATTTGGGACTTGCTTTATACAGTAAAACTTTGCAGTCTTCACTTAAATGTTTCAGTTTAATAGACTTTCCTTCCGCTTCATATTTGTTTACCAAATTGAAAATAGCTTCTAATGCCGAATGGTCTGCTACACGCGATTCTACAAAATCTATTTCCACATTTTCAGGGTCATTTTTCGCATCAAATTTCTCATTAAAAGCAGAAATACTTCCAAAGAATAAAGGTCCCCAAATTTCATAAACTTTAGTACCATCATCCTTCATACGTTTTCTTGCACGAATACGTTTGGCATTTTCCCAAGAAAAAACCAAAGCGCTAACAATAACTCCAGCAATAACTGCGATAGCCAAATCAAATAATACGGTTAAGCCAGAAACCAATATAAGGACAAACAAATCGGTTCTGGGTATTTTATTCATAATTCTAAAACTACTCCAAGCAAATGTACCAATAACAACCATAAACATTACACCAACTAAAGCTGCAATAGGTACTTGCTCTATAAGTCCAGAAGCAAATAAGATAAACATGAGTAGAGCTATTGCTGCAACAATTCCAGATAGCCTACCTCTTCCTCCACCTTTTATATTGATGATAGATTGACCAATCATTGCACAACCGCCCATACCACCAAATAGACCAGTTACAATATTTGCTCCTCCTTGTGCTAAACATTCTCTGTTTGAGTTTCCTCTAGTTTCAGTTAATTCGTCAATTAAATTTAATGTCATTAATGATTCTATCAATCCAATGGCTGCAAGAATTAATGCATAAGGGCCAATAAATTTTAATGTTTCAATGGTGAAAGGGATTTTATTAAAAATATCAAATTGAAATTGTGGCAATCCACCTTTAAGACCATCGCCACCACCATCTCTAATAAAGCTACCAACAGTAGCCACATCAAGATTTCCAAAAATAACAATAGCTGAAACCGCTAAAATAGCAATCAAAGCTTCTGGTAATTTCTTCGTTAATTTTGGCAAGCCAAACATAATTCCCATTGTAAGTGTTACTAAACCTATCATAGTCCATAATTTCGGACCATGCATCCAAACTTCCTGACCATTTTCAACAGTCATGAACATACCTAATTGTGATAAGAAAATCACAATAGCCAAACCATTTACAAACCCCATCATCACAGGATGCGGAATTAATCGTACAAACTTTCCGAGTTTAAAAACGCCTGCAAGCATTTGAATAATTCCCATTAAAATAACCGTTGCAAAAAGATAATATAAACCAAGATTTTCTCCTTCCGCTCCCATAGCATTTCCTTTAGCAACTAAAGCAACCATTACCACTGCCAAAGCTCCAGTAGCACCACTAATCATTCCTGGTCTTCCTCCAAAGATTGAGGTTATAAGGCCAATCATAAAAGCAGCATAAAGCCCAACCAAAGGATCAACTCCAGCAACAAATGCAAAAGCTACTGCCTCTGGAACAAGCGCTAATGCAACTGTCAATCCACTTAAAATATCGTTTTTTGCATTCGCCGTTCTTTTTCTAATAAACTCTGTCATAATGGGTTTGCTTTAAGAAGCCGCAAAAATACAGTTAAAATCTGGGCAACCAAGAGCATATTTCTTTATTTTGATTAAGTTTGATTTCTCAAACGAAAAACAAGAGCCTTATAATTTTCAAACTGTTTTTGAAGCTTCAAATGGAACAGAAACAGCAACCTATGAGCAAACCATTTTATTCTACGAGAATCTAGCTAAAGTTTATCCTGAAATTTCTTTACAGAGCATTGGCGAAACTGATTCAGGAAAGCCGTTACATTTGATAACCCTAAATGCAGATGGTGTCTTTGACTTTTCAGAAATAAGAGAAAACAAACGCATTTTATTAATTAATAACGGTATTCATCCTGGAGAATCTGACGGTATAGATGCTACCATGATGCTCTTTAGAGATATTGTTCAAGATTCCATTGAAATGCCAAAAAATACGGTTTTAGTTACCATCCCTATTTATAATGTTGGTGGTAGTTTAAACAGAAACTCTACAACCAGAGCCAATCAAAATGGTCCTGAAACGTATGGTTTTAGAGGCAACGCTAGAAACTATGATCTGAATCGAGATTTCATAAAATGTGATACTAAAAATGCCAGAACGTTTACAAGAATATATCATTTGGTTCAACCAGATGTATTTATTGATAACCATGTGAGCAATGGCGCAGATTACCAATATACACTAACACATTTATTTACGCAACACAATAAATTAGGAGGTAAACTAGGCGAGTTTTTGTACGCTCAAATTATGCCTTCCATAAAACAAAAATTATCTAAAAAAGAATGGGATATTACACCTTATGTGAATGTTTTTAACCAAGTGCCAGAAAAAGGGTTTTCACAATTTATAGATTATCCGAGATACTCAACTGGTTATACAACCTTGTTTAACACTTTTGGAATGATGATAGAAACACACATGCTTAAACCTTACAAACAACGTGTAGAAGGTACATACGAACTTATGAAAAGCATGCTTGAAATTACTGAAGAACGTGGAGAAGTCATTACATCGTTACGAAAAAATGCTTTAAACAGATTTAAAATTAGCGAAAGTTATGTTATTGATTGGGACGTTGATACAACAAAAACAACAACACTTTATTTTAAAGGTTTTGAAGGAAATAGTATAGAAAGCGAAGTCACAGGTTTTAACAGATTACAATATGATCGATCTAAACCTTTTACCAAAAAGGTTGCGTATCAGGATTATTTAAACCCCAAAATAGAAGTTAAAATACCAAGCGCTTATATTGTTCCTAAATCTTGGTTTGAAGTTATTGAGCGCCTTGAATTGAATAAGGTAGAAATGCAACTACTAAAAAAAGACACGACTATAACCGTTGAAGCTTACAAAATAGATAATTATAAAACCAGAACGAGACCTTTCGAAGGTCATTACCAACATTACAATACCAACATTACTAGAACAACTGAAGAAGTTACATTTATGGCTGGTGATTATATTATATCTACAAACCAGAAAGCCATACGTTATTTATTAGAAACTCTTGAACCACAAGCGCCAGATTCGTTCTTTAACTGGAATTTCTTTGATACTATTTTACAACAAAAAGAAGGATTCTCTCCTTATGTTTGGGAAGACAAAGCCAAAGAATTATTAGATAATGACCCAGAACTGAAACTCCTATTTGAGACCAAAAAATATACTGATACGGTTTTTGCCAACAGTTGGTATGAACAACTGGATTGGATATACAAGAAAAGTGTGTATTACGAAAAAGCTCATTTGCAATATCCTGTTTATAGAATATTGTAAACTTGACATTTTAAAAATAATAGTCGAACTTCATTTAACAGATGATATAAACAATTAAAAAAACAGATTTATATCAAAGCATTAAACTAAACTAAAAAATCACATCAACAATTTAATATTGGCATACGAGTTTTTTAGTGCTTCTTCTTGTTGTCTTTTGTTTAACCATCCTACTTTTGTAATGCCTTCACTTTCTTCAGCTCTTAAAGGTCCATCATAAGTAGTTTTCATCTCAAACCAATAGGTGATTTTAATTCTGTAGCGTCCGTTACGTTTAAAGATATGATAGGTCATTTCTAAAGGTTTAATAATTTCGAGACCTTGTACACCTGTTTCTTCTTCAACCTCTCGACTAGCTGTTTGGTCTATGGTTTCTTTTTT
>JARRKS010000195.1:0-5082 GCA_037387865.1 Flavobacteriaceae bacterium | reverse complement strand
TGCTATGTTGGGCAGGTCAGAAAAAGACAATAAAAGAAAAAATATTCTTTTCTAGAGTAGATATAGAATTGATTAATGAGCAAGTGCGTTTGTTTTATTCTGATTTAGATGAAGTCTCTATTGAATATGATGAAAATAAGTTCAAGATTGTAGAATATGTTCATTTAGGTCTACAAAATTCATACAAATATTACAAGCTAGAGCAAACAGTGATCAAGTTTGAAGATAATGCCAATTATACTATAAATACCAAACTTCTATTTGAGCCACCAGAATTTGATAAAAAAGTATTATTTCATATTTACAATGCAAATAATGCTTTATTGAAAAAATTAAAGAAAGGATTAAACCTTAATAAAAATGAACAACATGATATAAAGAATTTACCTGCTACCTATCTTATTTGTTATTTGAATTTATTTCATGAAGCTCTAGATAAGTTAAATGAAGCAAAGCCCTATTTAAAAGCATATAGTGACGAAGTTTATAATTTATACAAAGAGTCTTTAAGAATATTAAGAAAGGTGAAGTATAGTTAATTAAGTTGTAAAAGAATTTCTAATTTTTCTGGAATTACATGACATTCATCTGCTTCAACCGTTATTACTTCAGACACATAGGTTTGATAATTATCTGATGTTACAGTAATAACATAATTGCCTGATCTTTGTCCAGCACCAAAAAATGAATCAATCCCTTCAATACTAATTAAAGTTTCAACATAATTACCATCTCTTGCAGTTACAGTCATATTTTCTGTGATTATATTATTCATATTAGCAACTTTAACAATTACGCTCAAACCATAAACATATTGTTCTGTACAAAAAACTTGATC
The DNA here is from genome assembly GCA_037387865.1 of Flavobacteriaceae bacterium. Lineage (GTDB taxonomy): Bacteria > Bacteroidota > Bacteroidia > Flavobacteriales > Flavobacteriaceae > Gilvirhabdus. Next base: position 4,244 of record JARRKS010000195.1, on the reverse strand, counting down.
GTCATCACCGTTAGTATTACACATTGTTAAAAACAGCATCAAAGAGATTAAAACATATTTCATTTTTCTAATCTATTATTTATAGATGATGTCACTTAAAAAGGGTTGCCTAATTATACACAAAAAGCCACATTTCTATTGTGGCTTTTGACTTTATTTAAATAATTTGAAATTCTATAAATCAAACTTAATGCCTTGAGCTAAAGGTAATTCTGTTGTATAATTTATGGTATTTGTCTGGCGACGCATATAAATTTTCCAAGCATCAGAGCCTGATTCGCGTCCACCGCCTGTATCCTTTTCACCACCAAAAGCACCGCCAATTTCAGCTCCAGATGTTCCAATATTTACATTAGCAATTCCACAGTCAGACCCTGCAACAGACAAAAAGCGCTCAGCTTCACGTAAATTGTTTGTCATAATAGCCGAAGACAACCCTTGGGCAACATTGTTTTGAATGTTTATAGCATTTTCAACATCTCCAGAATATTTCAACAAGTATAAAACTGGTGCAAATGTTTCATGTTGAACAATTTTAAAGTCTGGTTTTGCTTCTGCGATTGCTGGTTTTACATAGCAACCAGATTCGAAACCTTCACCAGAAAGAACGTCGCCTTCAACTACAATATTTCCGCCTTCATTAACAACTTGCGCTAGTGCTTTTTTATACATGCTCACCGCATCTATATCAATAAGAGGTCCAACATGATTGTTCTCATCTAACGGATTCCCTATTCGTAATTGTTTATACGCATCAATAATAGCATTTTTTACTTGGTCATAAATACTTTCATGAATAATCAAACGACGTGTACTAGTACAGCGTTGTCCACATGTCCCAACAGCGCCAAAAACAGCACCAATTACAGTCATTTTAATATCGGCATCTGGAGTAACAATAATAGCATTATTTCCTCCTAACTCCAACAATGATTTTCCTAAACGACCGGCAACTTCTTTAGCAACGATCTTACCCATTCTGGTTGAGCCCGTTGCCGAAACTAATGGTACTCGAGTATCTTTAGTCATAAATTCTCCAACACGATAATCTCCATTAATCAAACATGAAATACCTTCTGGCATGTCATTTTCAGCAAAGACTTCTGCAGCGATGTTTTGACATGCTATTCCGCAAAGCGGTGTTTTTTCACTTGGCTTCCAAACACAAACATCTCCACAAATCCAAGCCAAAGCCGTATTCCATGACCAGACTGCTACTGGAAAATTGAATGCAGAAATAATTCCTACAACTCCTAATGGATGATATTGTTCATACATTCTATGCCCAGGACGCTCACTATGCATGGTTAAACCATGTAGTTGACGAGAAAGGCCTACAGCAAAATCACAGATATCAATCATTTCTTGAACTTCGCCTAATCCTTCTTGATAAGACTTTCCCATCTCGTAAGACACAAGTTTTCCTAATGCTTCTTTTTTCTCACGTAACTTATCTCCAAACTGACGAACAATTTCTCCTCGTTGAGGTGCTGGCATTGTTCTCCAAGTTTTAAAAGCCGAAGTTGCAGCACTCATTACTTTCTCGTAATCATCTTTAGTAGTTGCTTTTACTTTGGCTATTAGCTTTCCGTCAACAGGTGAAAAGCTTTCAATAATGTCCCCGCCTGAAAAGTTGTTAGATCCGGTTGAAGACCCTTCATTTACTGCTTTAACTCCAAGTTGCTTTAGAGCTTCATTAATTCCGAAATCTGTAACAATGACTTCCATATATGCTTGTTTTTTACGAATTATTAAATTTTACGCGAAGATACTAATAAAATGTTGTTTTAGCTTTAGAGTTCAATTCAAAATAATGTAACTTTAATCGACTATAAAATTGTTCTTTTTTATGAAATATTTACTCTTCTTTTTATTCATCTTTTTATCATTTACGGGTTGCATGAATGAAACCGAACTAAAGGCGTTATCCAAACAAAACAATTCTTTTTCTGATTCTTTAAATGTTCCTCAAACCAAAAAATCAGAATTTGCCATTGTTATTCATGGAGGAGCAGGAACTATTTTAAAAGAAAATATGACCTCTGAAAAAGAGATCGCATATCATTCAAAGCTTGAAGAGGCTATTCGTATTGGTTATAACATATTGAATAATGGAGGAAATAGTTTGGATGCCGTTCAAAAAACAATTAATGTTTTAGAAGATTCACATTTATTTAATGCTGGAAAAGGCGCTGTATTTACAAATGCTGGAACTAATGAATTAGATGCGTCTATAATGGATGGGAAAACCTTAAGCGCTGGTGCTTCTGCAGGTACTAAAACAGTTAAAAATCCAATAAATTTAGCCAGAGCTATAATGGAAAATTCACCTCATGTGATGCTATCAGGAAAAGGCGCTGAAGCTTTTGCTGAAGAACAAGGTTTTGTGCCTGTTGAGCCTGATTATTTCTTTACTGAAGATAGATTTCAATCGCTTCAAAAAATCAAAGACTCAGAAGAAAATGAAGCTCTAGATAAAAACAAACACGCATTTTATGGTCCTAAAATTAAAGACTCAAAATTTGGTACAGTAGGCTGTGTTGCTTTAGACAAAGCTGGAAATCTTGCTGCGGGAACCTCAACAGGGGGCATGACCAACAAACGTTGGGGACGCATTGGTGACTCGCCAATTATAGGCGCAGGAACTTACTAGAACTTGGTGGTGATGGCGGTGTTATTGCGGTTGATAAATATGGCTATATCGTTATGGAGTTTAATACGGCAGGAATGTACAGAGCAAGTATGAATGATAAAGGCGTATTATATATAGGAATTTACAAAGATTAATTTCTAAATGGAAAACAAATTTAAATCATATTACGCTGTTATTTTTACATCGACCCAAAGTGAACACATCGAAGGTTATTCTGAAATGGCAGAAAACATGGAAAATTTGGCAAAAGAACAAGATGGGTTTTTAGGCATTGATAGTGCAAGAAACGTAGTTGGAATAACCATAAGTTATTGGCAAGACCTAGAATCTATAAAAAAGTGGAAACAAAATTCTGAACATTTAATAGCGCAACAAAAAGGAAGAAGTCAATGGTACAACTGGTACAATGTTAGGATTTGTAAAGTAGAGAAAGAATACGAATATTCATCACCTTAACGGAAACCCTTTACCTGCCCACCAAGGATGAACTTCAATAACCAATCTTCCAGCTTTTACCATTGGATCTGAATTTGCTAAACTATCAGCCATCTCAATAGTTGGCACGTTATAAATTGTAATACCTCTAATATCTCCATTATCGCCAAATGGTCCAGAAATATCTGCATATCCAAGTTCATACATTTTACTTAAATGCGCCAAATGTTCTGTTTGTAATCTAGCAGCTTCTTCTTCGTTTTGTGACCTTGTAGGACCTGATTTTAAAAACGCAATAAAGTACTGCTGCATTAAAATAGTGTCTTGTGTTTTTTCGTCTATATAATCAAAGGTTTTGTAACCTTCTGACGTTAGTTTTTCTTTAATTTCTTTCATTGATTTCTCAACTTTTTCAGTAGCTATTTCCAATGTTTCGGTTACAGTTTCTGATTCTTTTTTACATGAAGCAAATACTAATAACAGTACTAAACTAAAAACTATATTTTTCATTTTTTCCAAGTTATAAAAGGATTCTTACTAAGCTGTGAATTATAATATTTAATATCTCCTGTGACCTCGTTTCCTAACCATTCTGGTTTGGAGAATGCTTCATCAAGAGCGTTTAATTCAATTTCTGCAATAGTCAAACCTAGATTGTCTCCTAAAAATTCATCTATTTCAAATATATGATTTCCTGATTTTACTTCAAACCGAATTTTCTCTATAACACCTTTTTCACATAATTTTAATAGAGATTTGGCTTCGGTTTCAGAAATTTCTGTTTCCCATTCAAACCGAGATAGTCCATCATCTATAGATTTTCCTTTAACTGTTAAGAACCCTTTATCTCCTTTAAGCCTAACACGGACCGTTCGATTTTTGTCAGTATTCAAAAATCCTTGAATAATTCGTGTTTTCTTATACGCTTCGTTTTTAAAAGTTTCAGAAAGCACTAAAAATTTACGCTCTATTTCTATCATTATTATTTTGATAAGAAGTTCTAAATTTACACCATGTCTGTTGATTTACCAATACGGAAAATAATTCATGTAGATATGGATGCTTTTTATGCTTCTGTTGAGCAAATGGATAATCCCGAATTAAAGGGGAAACCGCTTGCAGTTGGTGGTAGTAGTAAGAGAGGCGTAGTAAGTGC
>JARRKS010000194.1:0-3594 GCA_037387865.1 Flavobacteriaceae bacterium | reverse complement strand
AGTAGATTGTTGATTGAAAGTTGCCATTATCAATTGAAAGAGATTAGAGAAAATTTGAAACTAACGATGTTGGCAATCTTTCTTGAAATCCAAAAAGTTGAAGAATAGATACAATGTAGATCAAAAAAATCGGAGAGAAAATGGATCCTGAAAAAATAATGAGTGGTATTTCGAAAGAAATATTAAGTGCATTAAAATCAATGGCAAAAGCTACTACACCAGAGGAAAAATTATCATACAGTGAAATCGTAAAAAACCTGTGTGATTCACTTGGTGTTTTTCTTGATTTAATAAGCGAAATGGCACCATATGATGACGAAGATGGGCCAATCCCATTTTAAAAGTAAAATTTTCACATCAAAAGTCGCCACAGAAGACTAAAAACAAAAAATGCGGTTCTTTTATAATGACCAGCAGGAAGGGAAAACGTAAATCGCAAGGATCAAATTCAAGGTAGTAGCAAGATCTATTATGGGTCATAGACATGCAATCGACCGCTGGGCAATGGCGCAATTAGTGGGCAACCATGCAACGCAAACCAACCAAAATGTCAGATCTTCAATTACCTGACAGCAATAAAATTTTCAAAGCCACAAACGTCAGGAAGAATATCCATCCGCTTTACATGGAACTTGCTACTAATCTGTCAAAAATAGAGATTCTTAAATACATAAAGATTTATAACGAAAGGATACGAGCTTCAAATTATCTTAGCGAAAACAAGAAAAAGGATCCTGTTGTTGAAATTGGAGGGAAGGATTTTGTCGGTGTTGAGTTGTTGATTGATGTGCCAAATAAAACAATTCAATTCTACTCAATCACTTCAGCTGTAAAAGGATACGGGGAGAAAATTGTTTCAGCTGTTATGAATATAACTGCTGATGATTGGCTGATTGTCATTCCCATGGATTGGAGTGATGGTTTCTGGGAAAAAATGGTAGCGAAATATCCACGGTTGATTGTTTTGTAGATTTTAATATCAACAATTATTGCCAGTGGAAATCTTATAAGAAAACAGGCAGTGCCAAATTTTAAGGTGGTGGCAAGTAAGGTTAATTTCAATTTAAATGATAAGGCTAATATGCTTTTTTTGACTTTGCCCTGATAATATCTTTGAAAGCTATTGATTTAATTGAAGCGTCATAATTAGCCTTAGCACGAAGAAGTAAAAGGTTTGGATTGTCAATATACTTTTTTAATTTATTTGCAGCCTCAACAGCCTCATTCCATGATGAAAAACTCCAGTGGTAATCCTTGACTCCATAGTATTCGGTGCTTTCATCGAGGACATACGCTGCAGTTTCTGATAATATCTCTTTTCCCAGTTGTTCACCGAAAGGGTTTTGTCGGATATGAATTACGACTTCATAGTCGGGCAATTTAAACATGTTCTATCTCTGTGTGCCAAGTTGGGGTTCTGGTGTAAACATTTTGATTTTGACAAAATAAACCATAAAATTTTCATGTCAACAGCCACAATAAATCGATCACATTTTAAAGTGGTTCAAGAAGTCAAACTATCTATTGAACTTAGACTCGTGAATGATTCCTAAAGTGTGAAGATGTACGGTGGATATGTTGAGTCAGATTTTGTATGGCAGAACTGAAGATTGTGGCAAGACATATTTACATATCAATCTTTCGAATTGACTCTCCTGTGTTTTTCTTTTAATAATAAATTTATATACAGATATATAATTTAAAGTAGTAACGGAAGCCACAGGTCTATGATAACTGGGTTGCCAGTTGCATCGTAGTCAAGTTGTCCCAATTAGGATGACGTGGGCTATTATTACTATTAATTGTGTGGAGAAACCAAATGGCCATGAAGATATGTCCCAATTGTCTGATTTCGATTTCTTACCAAAAAAATATCTGCCATCAATGCAATTATGAAATTGACGAGCTTTCCCAAAGTCCTAAAGTTCATCTGCCAAAAATAAAATCATCTAAATCTATTTTATCGCACAAGTTTAAATTCAGGCGATCCAGCAAACTGAAATTGGTAGATTGAACAGTAAATATTGTAATTATACATATTGGATTTGTATTCTCCTGACAAATAATAGATTTTGGTAGGCAATATCAGATTTAGAAAAAGTAAGATAAAATTAGAATATATTAACAACCCTAAGATGTAATAAATTTAATCTTGAGGTGTTGAAATGTCAGAAGGCAACAAGAAAGATCCCAAACCGCAGATTATTCCGTTACCTAATGGTCCCTATTATTACTTCACAGATTTCACACCCAAAGAAGTAGATGGAATTGTTAATTCAAGGGATGAAAAACTCACCAATCTTAAGGGTGCTGCCCTTTGCAGATGTGGAGCATCAGACAACAAACCTTTTTGTGTCGGGGCACATGGGCAAATCGGTTTTAGTGATCGCAAGGAAACAGATGGGCATTTTGATAAACGTGATAACTATGTCGGCAAGGAAGTAACTATTCATGATAATCGCGGTATTTGTTCTCATGTTGGTTATTGTACTGACAATCTTCCTGCAGTTTTTAAACTGGGACAGGAACCATGGATTGATCCAGATGGTGCCTCAAAAGAAGAAATAATCGAAACTATAAAAAAATGCCCATCAGGTGCTTTGAGCTATTCTGTTAACGGCGAGGAATATCGTGATCAGGATAGGGAACCACTTGTTAAGGTATCCAAAGATGGGCCATACTTTGTTACTGGCAATATAGAAATTATTGGACATGCAAATCGGGCAGAGGAAGTCTCAGAAGAACATTGTACTCTTTGCCGATGCGGCAGTTCAAAAAACAAACCTTTTTGTGATGGAACTCATTGGAATATTGGATTTAAAGACGATAAGAACTGAATTTGATTGTAAAGTTAATATTGCCACTGCACATCTTAACTCGTAATTTGAGCTGAAAAAGTTAAGATTGTGGCAAGACATCTTAACTCCTACCCAATCTCTCCTTCCTAATACATTGTGGTACTTGATTTATCCAACTAAATATTTTTAAATATATTCATACACTTTTCCATACTTTAAACCTCTGATGGAGGAGACTCCAATGGTAGAGGTTTTTCTGAAAAATGGTAAGGGTCATTTAAACGGAAATATTAATAATAAGAATGTGTTAGTTAATTGAATCTTAGGAGGAAATAAAATGGCAACTTACAAATGTTCGAAATGCGGTATGGAAGTTAATGCAACATGCGCTAAATGTGATGCGCCTCTTGTTCATGATTCAATTAAAATGGATGATGGAACTGAAGTTCATGTTTCAAAATGTCCAAATAGTCATGGCAAGATCAAATCACCAATTTGCTGTGGTGAGGACATGAGTTGTGAAATCAAGTAGCTCATGTCTATATATTGAATAGCTCCTCAAGTGGCAAAAGTTAACCACTATTTTTTTATTAAAAACACCCTGACCATGGTAAACAAATGAGAAGATATTTATTCTTCTATTAAACAAGTTATTAATTTAATAAGGAGGAAAGATTATGGCTGAAGAAGAATATAACAAGGGCGGTTATGAATCTATGGTTTGGGTTAGAGATAAGGATGGCAAGGAATATGCCTGTACTGCTTCCGCTTTAAAAGGTAATTTAAAAACCAAAGA
>JARRKS010000193.1:0-3603 GCA_037387865.1 Flavobacteriaceae bacterium | reverse complement strand
ACTGAGATTAGTGCTGCACCTGACGGATCTCCTTCAATTATGATTACACTAAAAGATCCCTCAGACGTTCGTGGTCCTCAAAAGAAAATGAATAATCCATCTGCTGTAGCTTTTACATCAATGAATGACATGATGAAAAACTTTGGAAACATAATATCTAAACAAATGATGGGCAATTTTGCTACAATAATTAAAATAACTTTAGACGAATACGAAAAATCTGACTTTAAAGTCGGAGATAGAGTTTCAGTAGCAATTAACAAAACAATTATTTAGCTTATAACAAAAAATTTGATAATTAATATTTTAACCAAAATTTAATTATTCAAGATCTAAACCGAGGTTAATTGGTTTGGTATCAGAATTTCCAAAATTTTTACAAACTCATATAAATTTAGGTCAAATTGAAAGCGAAATAGCTGCTTCATTAGTAATTTTTTCCCTGGCACTAATTATTGGCTGGATTGTTTACTCAATTTTTAAAAAATATCTTGTACATTGGGCAAAAGAAACAGAAACAAAAATAGATGATCAAATTATCCAAAATATAAAAGCTCCAATTATACTGCTTTCACTTCTTTTAGGATTACACTATGGCTTACAACCTCTTTCCCTGTTAGATCCATATGTAGAAACCCTTTCTCACATATTTTCAGTCGCTCAAATACTCGTTGCAACATTCATAATCGTACGAGTTCTAAATGTTCTAATAAACTGGTTCGGAGAACGCGCAAAACAAGAAAAAAGAATGAGTGAACATCTTCTATCAATATTAAAACAGGTTATTAGAGCAATTATATACCTATTTGCACTTTTTGCAATTTTAGCAGTATTTAATGTAGACCTATCCGGAATAGTCGTTGGACTAGGAGTAGGCGGAATCGCAATTGCATTAGCTCTTCAAAATATTTTAGGAGACGCCTTTAGCGCATTTTTAATCTATTTTGACAGACCTTTTGAAGTAGGAGACTTCATTACAGTTGACAACTACTCTGGAACAGTAAATAAAATTGGACTTAGATCAACTCGTTTACATCTTCTACAAGGAGAAGAACTAGTATTGTCAAACAGAGAACTAACAACTACAAGTATCCAAAATTTCAAGAAACTCAAAAAAAGACGAATCGTATTTAGATTTGGAGTAGCAGCTAATACACCTCTAGATAAATTGAAAAAAATCCCAACAATACTAGAAAAAATTATTAAGAACACTGAATTAGCGGAATTCAATCGTGTCCATTTTGCAGAATTCGGAGATTTCACTTTTAACTTTGAAGTAGTTTTTTACGTAAAAACTTCAGATTACGCCAAATATATGGATACCCGGCAAGAAATCAACTTTGGAATAATTGACGCCTTCGAAAAAGAAGAAATAGTAATGCCATATCCCACCCAAACTATCTATATCGAAAAAAACAAAAATAAATCTGATTAAACCCATTTGAAGTTAAAATTTAACCATTCTCTCTTATGAGAAATTGGTCCTGGACCAACTTTTTACATGCAGGGGATATTGTATTCTATTCCTTTCTGAAAACATATATCGCCCATCCCATAGTTTCCCTGCCCTCCTGAAGATAGATATGCTTCTCACGCGTCTTCCGTTTCACTAGCTCACAGATATCAGGATCATTAGGATGGGCTCTGACATACTCATCAACAGCCCACCATTGAAGTGTCTCATAATGATCCCAATCGTCGTGATCACTCACGAGCGTATAAAGGCAGCATAATCCTTCGTTTTCCCCCACTCTTACATTATTTTGATGAGTACCAAAATCTTCTCTGTTGATTTTTTCTACCTCCAAGTATTCTTTACTTGGTTCCATCAACCAGAAAGGTTCTCCCACTATAATCAACCCCCCATTTTTTACCATTCCTTTCAATGCTTCAATAGTCCCCCGATGTCCACCGTACACCCAACTCGCCCCAATACAAAGGGCTGCATCAAATGAAGAAGGAACTTCAGGCCTATAATTCGCCCCATCCATCTCCACAAATTCAATATCCGCATCTGGTACTCGCCTCTGATGCTTTTCAATGCAATCTCGAATGTAGTGGGGAGAAATATCTACACCTACACCTGTAATACCATAAAGCTCAGCTAGCCTGATGAGAAACTCTCCTTTTCCACAGGCTATATCTAAGATACGTTCTCCTCGCTTCAATTGGAGAAGTTGGCACAGCCTCTCAAACTTCTCTATGTTCAATGGATTACACAATTGGTGTCGTTTATGGGTGATATCATAATACTTCCATAGATCCATTATTAGTTCACCTAAAATAGCCAGAAATAATAAAAAGCCACTAATAGTATTTTCCAACATAGATATCAAGCTAGTTGTACCTAGCCTACACACTAACAAGTTCAGTTTCAATATTATGAAATCACATCCTACGGTTTCATCTAATAAAACAAAAAGAAAATATCTAGATGAATGGGTTAAAGCGATGAGTATTAATGGTTAGTTAAATTTTGGGTTTGGGTTCAAAATTTAACATTAAAAAAAGGAAGTTATTTGGGATATTTAGTTGACTAGCTGAAGAATTCTTTGATTGGTAGAAATATTCCAATTAACCAGAATATAATTAAAACGACGTTAAATGGAAGCATATATGAAGGTAAAAGATTTCCAGCAATGTATACTATGACAAGTTGTCCAATTAATGCGATGCCGCCTATTACCAACTGGGTGTACCAAGCCCATTTCTCTCCTTTTCTATAGGGCAGTAATGCTATGATGGCGGCCATCGAAGTAGTTCCAAACATATACAGCCCAGTGAATTGAAATAGAATGGTAATTTGATTCAATACATTTGGATTAAAAGCACGAATCTGTGAAACAGATACTCCAAGCAACACCTCATCTATGGGAACTAAGAAATCTTGCAAGGCATATATTATACCTATTACGTCCACAATAGCTATTAATCCGGCTGCAATATCCAATTTTTTACTCAATTTAATCACCTCCCTACATTTCTTTAAACTATTCTATCGATTCAATTTCTATACCTTCAGCATTAGTTCTTTGAAATGAAAAACTTTGGTTTTGTCTTTGTCTAGAATGATTTCCCCTTTTTGAGAGCTAAGATAGGCAGTGATTTGGCCAAGAGCAGTCATTCCAGAAATTACCTTAAAGGATTCCGGCAAGGCACTTTTTATTCCTAAGCGTCCCAGATTACAAGATAAGGTAATTGCTGCATCAGAATTCTGGCAGGCTTTGGCTATCTTTTTTCGTCCTTTTTCTGTCATCCAACAAAAAGGATTGCTGGCAAGTGGACCATAAATGTTAACGCTTGCAGATTTTCCTTTGCTTTCTAATAAATCCTTAATCCGATTAGCCTCTTGAGAAACAGCGTATGGAGTGTACTTTATACCGCCAAATGATGTTTTTCCAATAACTGACATACCTTTAGAAAGAGCTATACTCTGATTTGCACAGTAGGGACAACCAAATATTGAAACAGACTTTGCTTCTCCAACTTGTTGCAGAAGGTATTCATCACTAACAAGTTCACTATAACTTGTCAAAAGATTTCCCCCCTTAAGTTTTCAATCATTTTTATTAAAATAACTTGTATTTAAGCTTTAAAAACGGG
>JARRKS010000192.1:0-3606 GCA_037387865.1 Flavobacteriaceae bacterium | reverse complement strand
CCTTTAAAAAAGGTGCCGTAATTATGCGTAAGGGTTTAAATTTAATTCCTGAAGTTATTATTGACACACATTTTATTCAACGTGGTCGGTTTGGTCGTATCTCTGAAGCAGTTGCGAAATTCCCAGATTTAATTGGAATTGGGTTAGCTGAAGATACCGGATTAATGGTAAAAAATGGTAACGAATGTACCGTTATTGGCTCTGGTATGGCTATTATTTTTGATGGCAGCCATCTATTACACAATAATGAAAAAATCCTTAAAGTAGGAACACCTATGACCATGACCAATTTAAAGATTCATGTCTTGGCCAATGGAGATCAATTTCATATAAAAACTAGAGAAATTAAAGTGCTACCTGTAGAATCTCCTTTTATCTAATTTTTAGGTGTTAGCATTATTACAAGGCACACAACGACGAAGCAATCTCATGAATTGAACTTGAAATTAAACAGATTGCTTCACTGGGCTTGCAATAACGATTGGTAGATTGCCATGCCTTTTCACCAAAAGACTCAAAATGACAATTTTTTTAAATACCAAATGCATAGATAGTGTATAGCTAACGTATGGATAGTGTATGGATAATGTATGCTAAAGACAAATTAATAGAAATGTTCAAAAACAGCAAGTATATGCAAAAACAGCAAAAACGAACATTTTAAAAAATTGTTTCAATGCCTTAAAAAGTATGAGAAAGTACTGGCAATGCCTTCTTACCTATAAATAGCAATATCTTCCTTGCCGTTTGAAGATTTGCAGGCTCTATACATGCCCTCGGTATTAAATGGCATGGCAACATTACCATTAGTATCAACTGCAATTAAACCACCATCACCGTTTATTTCAAGTATTCGTTTGTAAATTACTTCATTTGAAGCCTCTTCAAGTGATAAACCTTTGTGCTCCATTAAACAAGCCACATCATAAGCTATAACACCTCTAATAAAAAATTCACCACTTCCTGTGCAACTCACAGCACAGGTTTTATTATTGGCATAATTTCCTGCTCCAATCATAGGAGAGTCTCCAACACGACCCCATTTTTTATTGGTCATGCCACCAGTTGATGTTGCTGCTGCAACATTTCCATTGAGATCACAGGCTACTGCACCAACTGTTCCAAATTTTGAGTCTTTTTTAATAGAATGGTCTAACTGAAAACTATCTGTATCTTTTATTTCAAGCCATTGTTTATACCTAAATTCGTCATAAAAATAGCTTTCGTTTTCAATTACATAATTTAATTTTTTGGCAAACTCCATTGCGCCTTCGCCTGCTAAAAACACATGTTCACTTTTTTCCATGACGTCTCTAGCCAATGCAATAGGATTTTTAATTCCTGATATTAGGCTTACGGCTCCAGCATTTAAAGTCCTGCCATCCATAATAGCTGCGTCCATTTCATGGCTTCCTTTGGCTGTAAAAACAGAACCTTTTCCTGCATTAAACAGTGGCGAATTTTCAAGTGATATCACTGCTTCTTCTACTGCCTGAACAGCGGTTCCGCCTTGTTCTAATATGGTATATCCTATCTTTAATGCTACATTGAGAGCAGATTTGTATTTGGTTTCCAATTCTGGAGTCATCATCCCTTTTACCAATGTTCCAGCTCCTCCATGAATAGCTATTGAAAATCTTTTCATCAATCTTATTTTAAGGCTGAAAATTACAAATTGAAACTCAAATAATAGCTTTTTAAAGCATAACTTTTTGTAGTTTTATAATCTTACAAAAACAATACAATGTCTGAACAAAAACGCCTTTTTTTAGTTGATGCTTACGCACTTATATTTCGTGGTTATTATGCTTTTATAAAAAATCCAAGAGTAAACAGTAAGGGTGTTGATACCTCTGCTATTATGGGTTTTATGAATTCGCTTTTAGACGTTATAAAGCGTGAACGACCAGATCATTTGGCTGTTTGTTTTGATAAAGGAGGAAGTGTAGATCGTGTTGAGATGTTTGAAGCCTATAAAGCCAACAGGGATGAAACACCAGAGGCCATTAAAGTAGCTGTTCCTTATATACAAGAAATTTTGAAAGCCATGCACATTCCTATTATGGTCAAAGAAGGTTACGAAGCCGATGATGTTATAGGCACACTATCTAAACAAGCAGAGAAAGAAGGTTATCAAACCTTTATGGTAACTCCTGATAAAGATTTTGCCCAATTGGTTTCAGACAATATTTTTATGTATCGCCCAAAATCATTTGGCGGTGGTTATGAGGTTTGGGGCATTCCCGAAGTTCAGAAAAAGTTTGAAGTAGAAAGACCTGAACAAGTCATTGACTTTTTGGGTATGATGGGAGATTCTTCAGATAATATTCCTGGATTGCCAGGTGTTGGTGAGAAAACAGCAAAGAAATTTATTCAGGCTTATGGCAGTATGGAAGGTCTATTGGCAAACACGCATGAGCTCAAAGGTAAAATGAAAGAAAAAGTGGAAGCCTCAAAAGAGTTAGGGATGCTTTCAAAAGAATTGGCCAAAATTATGCTGGATGTTCCTGTGACTTTTGATGCCAAAGATTTTGAATTGGACCATCCAGATGTTGAAACTGTAAAAAACATTTTTCAAGATTTAGAATTTAGACGACTAACAGAAAATTTCCTTAAAACATTTTCAGCTGAAACAGAAACACCATCAACTGATACAACTGCAAAAACTGAAGAGAACCCTAAACCAAAAAAGGCTTCGGCTGCCGGCGCCGGACAATTTTCTTTGTTTGGTAATAATGATAAAGATTTGGCTACAGAAACTGTTTCAGAATATACTCGGAAAACTGCTGAAACCACTTCACATTTTTACCAAAGTGTAGCCACTGGTTTAGCCACCAAACTGTTCATTAAAAATTTAATGAATCAAAGTAGTGTGTGCTTTGACACAGAAACTACAGGGTTAAATCCGTTAACTGCAGAATTGGTTGGCATTGCGTTTTCATGGGAAATTGGGAAGGGTTTTTATTTGTCTTTTCCAGAAAATAAAACTGAAGCTCAAGAACTCATTGAGCAATTGCGTCCGTTTTTTGAAAGTGAGACCATTGAGAAAATTGGTCAGAATTTAAAGTACGATATTAAAGTGCTTGCTAAATATAACGTTCAAGTAAAAGGAAAACTCTTTGACACGATGTTAGCCCATTACCTAATCAATCCGGATATGCGTCATAATATGGATGTTTTAGCAGAAACATATTTAAATTACACACCTATTTCAATTACAGAATTAATTGGCAAAAAAGGAAAAAATCAGCTCTCAATGCGAGACGTTCCGTTAGAAAAACAAACAGAATATGCTGTTGAAGATGCTGATATTACACTTCAACTAAAAGAACATTTCCAAAATGAATTAGGTGAAGCAAACACGCAAAAACTATTTGATGAGATTGAAATTCCTTTATTGAGAGTATTAGCTGCTATGGAATTGGAAGGTATTAATCTGGATATAGCTTTTTTAAATTCGCTTTCTGAAGAACTTAATAAAGATATTGCTAATCTTGAACAGAAGATTTATAATGCTGCTGGCGAAGAATTCAATATCGCATCGCCAAAACAATTGGGTGTTATTTTATTTGAAAAAATGAAGCTGGTAGACAAACCAAAATAAAC
>JARRKS010000191.1:0-6719 GCA_037387865.1 Flavobacteriaceae bacterium | reverse complement strand
AAAAAAATGAAGAAAAAATTGATCATTTTTGGATGTATGATTTTTATTTCAACAATATTTTACGGTTTTAAAAAATTATCCAATCCTGTGAAAGTTATGTCAATTGGCGTTATCGTTTCAGATTTAGATGAATCCTATAAATTCTACACAGATATCATAGGAATGGAAAAAGAGGATGACTTTCAAGTGTCCAGTGAATTGTCAACTAAATACGGAATCAATAGCGGTAAGGAGTTTAACATTATTAACTTGAGAATGAAATGTGATGGTTATTCTTTAAAATATAAGTTAAATAAAACAGTAGGCAACTTACCTGAAGTTCCATTCAACAATGATAATGACCAGTATGGTTTTGAAAGAATTGGTAGAAATTATTTTTCAATTGATGTTCATGATGTTGAGTCATATAAAGAAAGATTGGATGAAAATAATATAGAATACAAATATCTAGTCATAGACGAATGGAATGATTACAAAGTGATTTTAGTTCATGACCCTGATGGTGTGCTTCTGGAAATAAGAGGATATTAAAAAGAAACTAATGACCAAAAAACACACTACAACACCAACTATAGTTCATTGCTTCTAATTTACAACCTCTCCATAAAGGTCAAAATCAGCAGCATCCGTAATTTTTACTTTAGTAAACTCGCCCGTTTTTAAATAGGTTTTAGTGGCATCAATCAAAACTTCGTTATCTACATCTGGAGAGTCAAATTCGGTACGTCCAACAAAATAGTTGCCTTCTTTTCTGTCAATCACCACTTTAAACTCTTGTCCTATTTTCTCCTGGTTCAGTTCCCAAGAAATTTGAGATTGCAGTTCCATGATCTCATTGGCGCGTTGTTGCTTAACATCTTCTGGCACATCGTCTTCCAGATTATAGGCATGTGTATTTTCTTCATGCGAATATGTAAAACAACCCAAACGCTCAAAACGCATATCTGAAACCCATTGTTTCAACTCTTGAAAATCAGCTTCGGTTTCTCCAGGATAGCCAACAATCAATGTCGTTCTAATGGTCATATTAGTTACAGCTTTACGAAATTCCTGTAAAAGCTTCGTGGTTTTTTCTTTAGTCGTACCACGTCGCATACTTTTTAGAATATGGTCTGATATATGTTGCAAAGGAATATCGATATAATTACAGATCTTTGGTTCTCTGTTCATGACAACCAGCACATCCATCGGGAAACCTGTTGGAAACGCATAATGTAGGCGAATCCATTCAATACCTTCAACTTTTACCAAGGCTTCGAGCAATTCTGCAAGATTTCGTTTTTTATAAAGATCGAGACCATAATAGGTTAAATCTTGTGCAATAAGAATCAATTCTTTTACACCATTGGCAGCTAGTTTTTCAGCTTCCAGAACAACCTCCTCAATAGGTGTGCTTTTGTGTTTGCCACGCATCAACGGAATGGCACAAAAGCTACAAGGCCTGTCGCAACCTTCGGCTATTTTTAAATAGGCATAATTCTTTGGTGTGGTTGTTAAACGTTCACCTATCAATTCATGTTTATAATCTGCACCAAGTGCTTTCAATAATTGAGGTAATTCGGTTGTACCAAAATATTGATCAACATTTGGAATTTCTTTTTGCAAGTCTGGTTTATATCGTTCAGAAAGACAACCCGTAATTTTTTAAGCGACTTTGTTCTCATACCAAAATTTATGGATGCAAAGATACACAATGATTAATGATAAATGTCTAATGATTTGGAGTGGAATACTAGTTATAGTTTTCAGGCATTTTTCTCATTTTAGACGCTTGCTCATAATCATAAGCCCATTGTAACAAAAATTTCTCCTGTAGTTTTCCAGCAATAATGGTTAAGCCTTCTGGCTCTCCATCTGAATTATAACCCATTGGAACAGTAATAGCTGGATATTCTGCAACTGCTGCAAATCCTGCATGATAGTTATTTATTGAAAGGATGCCATTCAAGTTATGTTCATTCATAGGTTTATCTAAATACTCTTGTCCATTATTTTTTAGCGTGTTTTTAATCTGTTCAAATGCTGAATCTGTAGCAGAATCTGCAACGATACCTTCAAATAGTTTTTGTCCGTAAGGCATTCTATTTATAGAATCTTTTTTGTTGAAACCAATAATGTCAGACACAGTTCTAACTTGAATACTATCTCCGGAACTTTGAGAAAGATAAACAGGCAAATCTTTTTTCATATCTAAATTCAATAGTCGTAAAAAATCAGGTAATTCTATGTCTTCTTCTTCAATCTCAATGACTACAGCACCTAGACCTTTTAAAACTGTAATAGCATTAACATACAGACTATCTTCCATCAAGTGTTTAAATGCTCCAAAACGTTTTCCTTTAACACCATTTTCTTTAAGTTGTTTAGTATAAAATCCTTGGTCCAACAAAGCATCTATTGTTTTACTATCATTTTTATCTACTCCAAACATGGCATCTAAAAGATATGCATTGTCAACTACATTTTTGGTCATTGGTCCTGGCGTATCTAAAGTAGATGATATTGGCACGATTCCGCTTCTACTTAATAGACCAATAGTTGGTTTGAGACCAACAACAGAGTTTTGGCTTGAAGGCGATAAAATAGATCCTGACGTTTCACTTCCTACAGCAGCCACACAAAAATTGGCTGCAACAGCTACACCACTTCCTGAACTAGAACCTCCTGTATCTATTATTTTTCTACCATAAGGATTCAAGGTTTGTCCACCAATTGCGCTATAACCACTTGGGCAATCACCACAGAAAAAATAAGCCCATTCACTTAAGTTTGCCTTTCCTAAAATTAATGCTTTATTCTCTTTAAGTCTTTCTACTATAAAAGCATCTTGAGCCATATTATTTTCAAGAACAGCAGCACCAGCAGTTGTTGGCATACCCGAAGTATTAATATTATCTTTTAAGAGAATTGGCATACCAAAAAGCATTGGCTTCATCATTTTATTTAAAAACTCTTGATCTTTTTGTTTGGCTTCCGCTATGACGTTAGGATTTATTGCTATAATAGAATTTAAAGACAATTCATTTTCTCTATCAAATTTTCTTATACGATACAAATAGAATTTGGTAAGCTCCTCATAAGACAATTTACCATCGGCTATATTTTTTTGAATTGTGGGAATATCTTGTTCTAAAATAAATGGCTTCAGCTTATTATGAGTAGATTCTGTAAAATCTTTTAAGTCTTCATTAAATGGTTCCCATAAGACAGAAGCATCAATATATTTTGAATCTAATACCTTAAAATCATAAAATGCTTTAGTTGAAATATCACTTACATCTGAAGTATCAATAACAGCAATAGAATCCTTCACAAAATCTTCACTAGTATTTTCTTGAGTTAGAGGTTGATTATTTTTTATATCCTTACAGGATATGGTTAAGAGAAAGGTGCAAAGAATAAGCTTAAAATGTTTCATGGTTAGTATTTTCAATAAAAATACCAATTTTAAGAATAATCGCTAATAAGAAATGTGAAGTTTAATTTCTTTCTTCAAAAGGAATAATAATTCCCTTTTCGAGATAGTTTTTTAAACCGTTAAGCAACATTGCCCAACAAAATGATGAATGTTTTAAATGATCGTTATTTTCTGGCCAATTAACATGAGAAAACTTTAAATACGTACCATTGTCTTTTTCTTCTAAATCAAAACCGAAGGTTGTAGGATCCCAATCCTTATCACTTTTAGTCATTTTTAGATGAAAGGAATCAAAAGGTTTGCAAACAGAAACCTGACAGTACCAATCATATTCATCAGTAAAGTTCAAGTTGTATGTTGCTCCCATTTCTGGTTTTCCACTACTTTTTAAAGTCCACCAATTGTTTAGATGTTCAGGAATTGAAACAGCATCAAAGACTTCTATTATAGAAGCTTTTACTAAGAGATTATGGTAAATATTAAAACTCATGAATTATTTAAAAAATGAATCTACAAACTCGTATTTATTAAAGACCTGTAAATCCTCAATTTTTTCTCCAACACCAATATATTTTACTGGAATTTGGAATTGGTCACTAATACCAATCACAACACCGCCTTTTGCAGTTCCATCCAATTTAGTAACTGCTAAACTTGTAACTTCTGTGGCCGCTGTAAACTGTTTAGCCTGTTCAAAAGCATTTTGTCCAGTTGAGCCATCTAAAACCAAAAGCACATCATGTGGAGAATTGTCAACCACTTTTTGCATCACACGTTTTACTTTGGTGAGCTCGTTCATTAAGTTTACTTTATTATGTAAGCGTCCAGCGGTATCAATAATCACAACATCTGCATCTTCTGTTACTGCACTTTGCAACGTGTCAAATGCCACAGAAGCTGGGTCGCTTCCCATAGATTGCTTAACAATTGGCACATCTACACGATCTGCCCAAACTTGTAATTGGTCAATTGCTGCCGCTCTAAACGTATCAGCTGCACCAAGCACAACTTTAAGACCTTGATTTTTAAATTGATACGCTAATTTACCAATAGTGGTTGTTTTACCAACACCATTTACGCCAACTACCATAATAACATACGGCTTTTTATCTTGAGGAATAGTAAACTCTGAATCTTCTCCAGAGTTTGTTTCAGACAACAAAGCCGCTATCTCTTCCCGAAGAATTTGGTTTAACTCATCTGTTCCAAGGTATTTGTCTTTTGCAACACGTTCTTCAATTCTTTCAATAATTTTAAGTGTAGTATCAACACCAACATCACTAGTTACCAAAACCTCTTCTAGATTGTCTAGAACCTCATCATCTACTTTAGATTTACCGGCAACAGCCTTACTTAATTTATTAAAGAAAGTAGTTTTAGATTTTTCTAGTCCTTTATCTAGTGTTTCTTTTTGTTCTGAAGAGAATATTTTTTTAAAAAAACTCATTTCTTTTTTCAATTTTATAATAACTAACAAACTTCTTGCCTAGAAGTTAAAACGGAAAGTTTGTCAGGCGTGTAAATATAAAACAAAAGCTGCTTCCAAAGAATTGAAAGCAGCTTAAAATATTTTAATAAAGCAATTGGTTTATTGCTTACTCATCCATTCGTTTACTTGTTCTGGTGCCATAATTGACTCAACGAACATATACGCTCCGGTTTTAGGAGATTTTACCATTTTTATAGCTTTAGTAAGCCTTTTTGCTTTATGCTCTGTACATTCTAATATTACTTGAACTCTATTGCCTTTCTTTGCCATTGTCTTAAATCTTTAATTTTGGCTATTATTTTAAAAATCCTTTAGATTTTGCATCTTTTAATACTGCAGAAATACCCAATTTATTAATGGTTTTTAATGCTGATGTAGAAACTTTTAAAGTTATCCACTTATCTTCTTCAGGAATGTAGAAACGTTTCTTTGCCAGATTAGCATTAAATTTACGTTTGGTTCTGTTTAATGCGTGAGACACGTTGTTTCCAACCATCGCCTTTTTCCCAGTAATTTCACAAACTCTTGACATTATTTCTAACTTTAAATATTGTTATTTCAAAACGAGGTGCAAATATACAAAATCTTTAATTTACGACAACTTAATTTTTATCAATTTTTAAAATTTCTTTTTGTAGCATTTCAAAAGCTTTATTTACGGCTTTGTTTATGACCTTAAATCTTAAGTTACCAAAGCTAAATTTTTCTGAATACACCTCATTTCTAGTAGCTATAGCAATAAATACGGTTCCCAATTCTGCATCTGCATCGCCTTTTGTTGGTCCAGCATTTCCTGTAGTTGCAATGGCAAAATCTGTATCAAATAAACCTCTGGCATTTTGTGCCATAGCTTCTGCCACCTCTTTACTTACAACCGAATATTCATCTATTAGTTCTTTAGGAACTTTCAACACATCAATTTTTGTTTGTGTTGCGTAGCTCACAATGCTACCTTTAAAATAAACAGAAGCTCCTGCATTTGCAGTTATTTGTTCAGCAATTTTTCCACCTGTACAACTTTCGGCAGTTGCCAATGTTTTATTTAATAATATTAATTGTTTACCAATGCTGACCTCTATAGAATCTTCGTCTTCAAAACCAAAATAAAGACCATTCAATTGTGGTAATAATGCTTTTATTTGGTTGTCGATTTCTTGTTCTGTCTCCTTTTTGTACATTCCTTTTGCTGATAAACGTATCCTTACTTTTCCTAAATTAGGCAAGTAAGCCAGTTTGATGAATTTCGGTAAATTGTTTTCCCAAGCCTCAATTT
This sequence comes from Flavobacteriaceae bacterium, assembly GCA_037387865.1. GTDB lineage: Bacteria > Bacteroidota > Bacteroidia > Flavobacteriales > Flavobacteriaceae > Gilvirhabdus. Next base: position 539 of record JARRKS010000191.1, on the reverse strand, counting down.
TAGCAGCAAGCATACTTTCTCCAATACCATAGACAACCAATGTTTTATGTATTATTATAGGAAATTTATACTTTTTCTGAAGTCTTGGTAGAACTTCATTTTCCATCAAGGCTTTCATTTCATAAGGAACACCTGGAAGTGATACAAAAACCTTATTGTTCTTTTCAATCCACATGCCAGGTGCACTACCAAACTTATTCATTAAAGCTGTAGATTTTGAAGGCACCAATGCCTGGTCTACATTAACTTGCATTAATGGCTGTTTCACAAAGTTTTTCCACAAGGATTTTATGTTATCTAAAACCGCATCATTTTGTACCAATGTGTCATCAAAATATTCGGCTAAAGTACGTTTGGTAATATCATCTTTTGTTGGACCAAGACCTCCAGTAATGATAATAATGTCGGCATTATCTTCAGCTTCTTTTAATGATTTAAGAATGTGGTCTTTGTCGTCTTGAACAGATGTAATTTGATATACAGAAACACCAATCTTGTTAAGGGCTTTAGAAATAAATGTGGAGTTTGTATCAATAACC
>JARRKS010000190.1:6946-7646 GCA_037387865.1 Flavobacteriaceae bacterium | reverse complement strand
CAGGCTTCTTTTTCCCAAACATATTCGTTAACTGTTATTATGTAAAGTTAACTTTTTTTGATGACATAAATAAGTATTTTAAAATAGGAATTTGTTTAGAAATATTGAATTTAGTTTGATAATAGTTACGAAAACGATGTATTTGTATTTTGAAAGAAAAAGGATGTAGAAAACGCAAACGATATAGTTGAAAATCAAGCAAAAAGAAACTAAAATCCCATTAATAATCCCATAATATTTTCACTATTTTTTTATTCAGTTTAAATAATTGTGAAGCCTTTTTTATCAAATTAATAAATCTTAAGTGTAAAGTTCATTTTATGTTTTAAGGAGCAAATTTGTTTTATACATTTGCCCCAAATTTCAATTAATAAAAGTATTAATTAATACAAATATTATGAGAACAAGAAATAATCAATTTACAGAAAAGATAAATTCTCTTAAGAAGGGATATGTCTGGAATACAAAAAGAAGATTTAACAATTTAAACAAATAAATTATGGCAATTACAAAACAGTATTTAAAAAGCAAACCAGTTTGTAAAGTAACATTTTCGGTACCTGCTGAAGAAGCAGAAACAGTAGCAGTTGTAGGAAGTTTTAACGAGTGGAACACAGAAGCCGTAGAGCTTAAAAAGTTAAAAAATGGAACTTTTAAAGGAACTGTAAATTTAGAAAAAGATAATTCTTATGAATTTAGA
>JARRKS010000190.1:5906-6920 GCA_037387865.1 Flavobacteriaceae bacterium | reverse complement strand
TGAATTTAGATATGTTGTTGACGGTATTTATGTTAACGACGACCAAGCAGATGCGTATGTATGGAATGATTATGCAGCTGCAGAAAATGGTATTTTAAGTTTATAGTTATTATTAATTTTTAGTTGGTTAAAAGAGTCTTCAACTTTTGTTTGAAGGCTCTTTTTTATACAGCAACAATGCCTTTTATATGTGGATGAGGGTTGTAATCCACCAAAGTAAAATCTTCAAATTTAAAGTCGAAAATGTTGGTGATTTCTGGGTTTAAAACCATTTTTGGTAATGGTCTTGGGTCTCTAGATAGTTGCAATTCCAATTGATCATAATGATTACTATAAATATGTGCATCACCTAGAGTATGAATAAAATCTCCTGGTTGGTAGCCACAAACTTGAGCCATCATCATGGTGAATAAGGCATAAGATGCAATGTTAAAAGGAACACCAAGAAAAATATCTGCACTACGTTGGTATAATTGGCAAGACAATTTACCATCTGCTACATAAAATTGAAAAAAAGCATGGCAAGGAGGTAATGCAGCTTTGCCATTAGCAACATTTTCGCTAAACGATTTTGATGTATCAGGCAATACTGAAGGGTTCCATGCAGAAACTAACATACGTCTGCTGTATGGATTGCTCTTAAGTGTGTTTATAACCTCTTTTATCTGATCAATTTCATCACTATTCCAATTACGCCATTGATGCCCATAAACAGGTCCTAAATCTCCATTTTCGTCAGCCCATTCATTCCAGATGCGTACTCCATTTTCAGTTAAATAATTAATATTGGTATCACCTTTTAAAAACCAAAGCAATTCATAAATAATAGACTTTAAATGGAGTTTTTTAGTTGTAACCATAGGAAAACCATCACTCAAATCAAAACGCATTTGATAACCAAATACACTTTTTGTTCCAGTTCCTGTACGATCACTTTTTGGATTTCCGTTTTCTAAAACGTGTTTTACGAGGTCTAAATATTGCTTCATTTAACGAGATTTTTCAGAAAATAAA
>JARRKS010000190.1:0-5860 GCA_037387865.1 Flavobacteriaceae bacterium | reverse complement strand
CTTTAAACCCAAACGGTCAAAGCTTTAATTTATTTTAAAAGTTATTAACCGTTAGCCTATAATCATTCCAGCAATGGTTGCAGATAATAACGAAGCAATTGTACCACCAATTAGAGCTTTTATTCCAAATTCAGACAATGTTTTACGTTGTCCTGGTGCCAATGAACCTATGCCGCCAATTTGAATACCAATAGATGCAAAATTAGCAAAACCACAAAGCATGTAAGTAGCCATGATAATTGATTTTTCATACTTTAAATGAAGAATGCTACCAACATCTTTTAAATTGGCCAATTGAATATAACCAACAAATTCGCTGGCCACCAATTTGATGCCTAATAATTGACCCATTAACGCAATGTCTTCTTTGGCAACACCAATAAGCCACATGAGAGGTGCAAAAGCATAACCTAATAAAAATTCTAAGGAGAATTCTTCGTACATAGTATTATTGGCAACCAATGTATTTAAAGTTGTTACTTCACCAACCCAGCCCAAAATACCATTTATCATAGCAATAAACGCTAGAAAAACTAATAGCATTGCTCCAACGTTCACCGCCAATTTTAAACCTTCTGTAGTTCCGTTGGCAATAGCATCTAAAATATTAGAGCCGATATTTTCTTGGGTTATTTTAATATCTGAATTTATCTTTTCAGTTTGTGGATAAAGAATTTTTGAAATGACCACAGCTCCTGGAGCAGCCATAACTGAAGCAGCTAAAAGATGTTTTGCATAAAATATTTTCATAACCTCGTCAGTACCTCCTAAAAACCCAATATAAGCTGCTAGAACGCCACCTGCAACCGTTGCCATACCACCAATCATCACCAAAAGCATTTCTGATCTATTCATTTTTTCCAGATAGGCTTTAATCATTAATGGAGATTCAGTTTGACCGAGAAAAATATTTCCTGCTACGCTTAAGCTTTCTGCACCAGAAATCTTTAAGAGCTTGGTAAGCATCCAAGCTAAACCTTTTACTACTTTTTGTATGATGCCTAAATAAAACAGTACAGATGTTAATGCTGAAAAGAAAATAATAGTTGGTAAAATTGAGATGGCAAAAGTTATCATTGAATCTTCCAATTTTACTTCATCAGTAACGAACGAATCAAATAAAAATATTGTTCCTGCCATTGTAAAATTAAGAATACTGACAAAAATTCCTCCGACAAATTCAAAAATAGCTTTAACAAAAGGGACCTTTAATACACCTATGGCTAATAAAAGCTGTGCTAATAAACCAAAGCCAACAGTTTTCCAGTTAATGCCTTTTTTATTTTTACTTAAAAGAAATGCAATGCATAGCAATACAAACATACCTAGTAATCCTCTTAATAGGCCACCAACACTAAAACCAGAACTAGGAATTATGGTTTCAGCTGCTTGTGTTGATGCATTACTTATAAGATTAGAACATAAGGTAGCAACAGAAAAAAGTAATTTCATATTAATTGTGGATAAGATTATCGTTTAGAGATTTCGTCTCGTATTCTGGCAGCAGTTTCATAATCTTCTTTTGCTACAGCAGCTTCCAATAATTTATTTAGTTCGTCAAGAGTTTTATTTTTGTAGTTTTCCATGGCCGGACTTGACTCTAATTCTTCGGCAAGCATATCATCAATTAAAATACTGTCTTGCTCTTCATCTTCTTCTTTTTTTGGATTTACTTTTAAATAAATACCGGCTTTATCTAATATATTCTTGTAGGTAAAAATAGGTGCTTTAAAACGTAAAGCCAATGCAATGGCATCACTTGTTCTGGCATCTATAATTTCTTCAATTTTATCACGCTCACAAATTAAGCTTGAGTAAAAGACACCATCCACCAACTTATGAATGATAACCTGTTTGACAACAATATCAAATCTGTCAGCAAAGTTTTTGAACAAATCATGAGTTAATGGTCTTGGAGGTCTTATTTCTTTTTCAAGTGCTATGGCAATAGATTGTGCTTCAAAAGCACCAATTACTATTGGTAGTTTACGATCGCCATCTACTTCATTTAAAATTAGTGCGTATGCGCCATTTTGCGTTTGGCTATAAGAAATCCCTTTTATATTCAGTCGAACTAAACTCATATTTATAAAATCACAAAGACTGTTTAAATTAGGACTTTATAACCTAATTTTTAAAAAAAGCTAATTTAAAATAATTAGGTTTATTAAAGCTAAATTATAAAAGAAATTCGTTGAGAATATTACTATTCTTTCCGCGTTTTGTGCTTTAAATTCTTTTAATTTTTCAATGAGTTTTGGTACAACTTCAAAGGCATCACCAACTACACCATAGTCAGCTGCTTTAAAAAAAGGTGCTTCTGCGTCTGTATTAATAACTACTTTTACCTTTGAAGCATTGATACCAGCAAGATGCTGTATAGCTCCAGAAATTCCTATTGCAATGTATAAATTTGACGCAACAGGCTTTCCCGTTTGACCAACATGCTCACTATGAGGTCGCCATCCCAAATCTGAAACAGGCTTGGAACACGCTGTAGCTGCTCCTAAAACATCTGCTAATTCTTCAATCATTCCCCAATTTTCTGGACCTTTTAAACCACGACCACCTGATACTACAATTTCTGCATCAGCAATAGTAACCTTACCAGTTACTTTATCAACAGAATCTACTTGAATACTGTTTTCTAGAATTGAAGGCGAAAAATCTTCGTTAGTAGCACTTCCATTAGACTCTACTAATCCGAAAGAATTTTTAGAAACGCCAACCAATTTTACATCTGTATTTATTGAAGTGAAATTAAATGCCTTGTTTGTGAATGCTGTACGCTTTACTGTAAATGGCGATGTGCTTGATGGGGCTTCAACAACATTAGAAGCATATCCAGCATTTAAACCAATAGCCAAAAGAGGAGCCATATATTTACTGTCTGCACTAGAACTTACCACGACAACTTTGGCAGCTTCTTTTTCGGAAGCTTGCCTAATGACATCAGCATATGTTTTCGCATTGAATGTATCTAAGGTAGAATTACTTACTTTTAAAACTTTATCTACACCATATTGACCTAAAACTGAAGTATCATCAGCATTTATTGTAATAGCTGTAACCGTTGTGCCTAATTGGTCTGCAACGACTTTACCATAAGAAGCAACTTCTAAAGCTACTTTTTTAAATTTTCCTTGATCTGATTCTGTATATACTAAAACGGACATGTTTTTAAACTTAAAAAATTAATTAAATTACTTTGGCTTCATTATGAAGTAAGCTTACCAATTCATCTAAATTATCTGGTGAAACTAATGTTATCGCACTTTTTGGAGCAGGTTTTTCAAAACTAACAGAAGAAGTTTCAGATGAAGCTTCAACAGGCTCAACAACCGTTAAAGGTTTTTGTCTTGCCATCATAATACCTCTCATATTTGGGATTCGTAAATCACTTTCTTCTACAATTCCTTTTTGACCACCAACAACAAGAGGTAGGGTAGTAGTTACAGATTCTTTACCACCATCAATTTCTCGAACTGCTTTTACATTAGAACCATCAACTTCAAGCCCAATACAATTATTAACAAAATTTGCATCTAATAAACCAGCTATCATACCAGGAACCATACCACCATTATAATCAATAGATTCTCTTCCGGCAATTATTAAATCGTAACTACCTTCTTTCACAACATTGGCTAACTGTTTAGCAACGGCATAACCATCTGTAGCTTCTGCATTTACTCTTACTGCTGCATCTGCACCTATAGCTAGACACTTTCTTAATGTTGGTTCTGTTTCTTGTCCTCCAACATTAGCAACATGCACAATAGCGCCTTGTTTTTCCTTGAACCACATAGCACGAGTTAGTCCAAATTCATCATTTGGATTAATGACAAATTGCACGCCATTTGTGTCAAATTTTGTGTTATCATCTGTAAAATTAATTTTGGATGTAGTGTCTGGAACATGACTTATACATACTAAAATTTTCATAGTTTATATCGTTTAATAGAGTAATAATTTTTAGTGGCTACGAAGGTAAATATTTTATTTTGATTATATACTATGCATGCATAGTAAATTTTTAAATTATTCTATAAGAATTAGTTTTTTATTATTGTTATTTTTGCTATTCGATAAAAAAGCATAAATGAAAACAATTCAATTTAGAGAAGCTGTCTGCGAAGCTATGAGCGAAGAAATGCGTAGAGACGAAAGTATTTATTTGCTTGGAGAGGAAGTTGCAGAATATAATGGAGCGTATAAGGCTTCCAAAGGAATGCTAGATGAGTTTGGGCCTAAACGTGTTATAGATACGCCCATTGCAGAGTTAGGATTTGCTGGTATTGCCATTGGTTCAACCATGACAGGAAACAGACCAATTGTAGAATACATGACCTTTAACTTTTCTTTAGTTGGAATTGATCAGATTATAAATAATGCAGCCAAAATAAGACAAATGTCTGGCGGACAATTTAAATGTCCAATTGTATTTAGAGGTCCTACAGCTTCGGCTGGGCAACTTGGAGCGACGCATTCTCAAGCTTTTGAAAGTTGGTTTGCAAATACTCCAGGTCTAAAAGTTGTAGTACCCTCAAACCCTTATGATGCAAAAGGTCTTTTAAAATCTGCTATCAGAGATGATGATCCAGTGATTTTTATGGAAAGTGAACAAATGTATGGAGACAAAGGTGAAGTACCTGAAGGTGAATATACCATTCCATTAGGAGTTGCAGATATTAAACGAGAAGGAAAGGATGTGACGATTGCCTCTTTTGGAAAAATTATAAAAGAAGCATATAAAGCTGCAGATGAACTTGAAAAAGAAGGCATTTCATGTGAGATTATTGATTTACGTACCGTTCGTCCGTTAGATATTGAAGCCGTTTTAAATTCGGTTAAAAAAACAAACAGATTGGTAATCCTCGAAGAAGCATGGCCTTTCGGAAATGTTTCTACAGAAATTACATATCAAGTACAATCACAAATATTTGATTATTTGGATGCGCCAATAGTAAAAATAAATACAGCGGATACACCAGCACCATATTCTCCTGTTTTATTAGAAGAATGGTTGCCTAATAGTAACGATGTAATTAAAGCTGTAAAGAAAGTATTGTACAAATAAATCGTTATTTTTTACGTTATATAAACTTCATTAGCATGTATGTTGGTGAAGTTTTTTTATTATGAAATTAAAACTACTTATAATATTCTTTTTTCTAGGAATGGGCTTGGTTTTTTCGCAAACTAAGATTAGTGGGCATGTGTATGATGAAAATGGAATTCCTGTTTCGTATTGCAATGTTGTCTTTAAAGGATCAACAGAAGGCACTATTACAGATGAAAATGGAAGCTTTTACTTAGAGTCTGACGAAACTTGGAACATAGTATCAGTGTCTTTTGTAGGCTATCAAACATTAAACATTCAGCTTACAAAAAAGGTTAACTATAATTTAGAATTTGTACTTAAAGAAGAAGTTGAACAGCTAAATACTGTAGTTATTGTTTCTGGAAAGCAGTCTAAAAAAGAAGAAGAAAACCCAGCAATCGGAATCCTTAAAAAGATTTGGGAGCATAAAAGAAAAAATGGCTTAAAACAATTTAAGCAATATGAATACGATAAATACGAAAAGATAGAATTTGATATCAACACCATCGATAGTGCTTTAATAAAAAGTAAACTATTTAGAGGTATGGAGTTTGTTTTTGATCAGGTAGATACTTCCAAAGTTACAGGTAAGACTTATTTGCCTATGTTTGTTAATGAAGCTGCGTCAAGAGTATATGGTGATAATGTTATCAATAAAGAAAAGGAAGAATTAAAAGGAAATAAAAATTCAGGATTTAGCGATAATCAAATCATTATCGATTTTGTTGCCGATCTATATTCAGACTTTGATATCTA
>JARRKS010000189.1:0-3651 GCA_037387865.1 Flavobacteriaceae bacterium | reverse complement strand
ACAATAATTCAGCAGTTTTTTTGAAGGACCTGTTATTCAATATTTATTTTATTGAGTTAGCCCACAATTTTTAATAAAGAACAAGTTTTCATCCGAGGTACTCTAAACAATGTGAACCTTTTTTGTCATAGTCTAACAAAATAATGTAATAAAGTCAAACTTAAATTAATTCCCAAAACAAAATTTTAACGTTCCCTCCATTACCTCACGACTTGCTATTTTTGCTTTTTCGAGGCAAAAAACCAAAAAATCCATAATATTAAAATAAACCAGCCATTATTAAACTCTCAGAGGAAATTAAATGAAACTTAAAACCGGATTCATAATAGTATCCACAATGTTGCTTATTATTACTTTATTCAATGTCCCATCGATTTTCGCTCAAGAACAAGTTTGGGAGGATTGCCAAGTCATAGCTTATGGAACAAACATTTTTGAAGACCATGAAGTTGAATCTTTCACTTTCACTACTGCTGCACCACCTGCAGGTTCAGAAATTCCTAATACGATATCAGTAATGGACCTCGACACAGGTGAGAACCATACAATAACCCTTTCAGCAGGAGATAATGTACTTGTAATTTATAGAGACCCTATCAATAAGTACATTGAAGTAGCTGCTGAAGCAGGCCATTATACAATACTCTATGAAGGGGCCGCAACATTCATATCAATAAATTCAGCTGCTATTCCAGAATTTTCATCAATCCTTATTATACCGATGTTCATGATAGCGACACTGCTTGCAATAGCCTATAAAAAGAAACGCACATCACAAGCCAAAACAACAGATTGATCAAACAACATCATCATCCTTTTTTTCATATTAAATTTGTAAGTTTTAACCTCGAGAAAATTGGATAGAAAGTTAGTGTTCAGTCCATAATTGCAATTTCATCACCGTGTTTTTACTTAACACTCCTTTTTTTAAATGGGAATAGTGATAACATAAGAAGAGAAATTGTAGATTTTACAAACCAACAAAACAGAAAAGCTACAAATGAGCCTCATTTTGCATTTCAGTAGTTTTTTAATTATCTTCAATAGCTATAGTTCCATAAACTAATCCAAAATGGATTGTGTTTAATTTAGCTTAGCTCGCTCATTAATGTATTTTAATATTCAATGAAAAGTAGTCAGAACATAATTTGCCAAAAAACATAACACATTCATTAACAGGATACTACTAGACATCAGGACTGGTCAGGGTTTGAATTAAATGATTACCCCTTTTTCTTTCATACGTTTTTTGTAGGTTGTTATTATTATGGTTGTAGTTAGAAATATTACTAAAAAAATCAATGAAGGAAATTCTGGAACGATATCGATGTCTTCCATCTCCGATCCGTTTGTTACGCTATTGATAGGTATTCTAAGTTCATAAACTGGATACCCTTGTTGATTTTTTGTGCTTGAAAACGCGGGATCAGTTACTATCGGTAAAACTGATTCTGAACTAATACTTTTAGGATACATAACAAGATTGTAGTTTATCGATTCAAGAGATGATTGGTAGAGGGTTAGTTCAAAAAACATAGAAAGGGTTACTGATTCAGCAGTATCGAATGAATGATTATACACCTCAACAATTAGATTTTCTGTTGAAATAGGAAAACCAGACATATTCGTTAAGGGGTCTCCAATCTCAAAAATTCTAATCATCATATCAGCAACTTGAGGAGTTGTATGCCAATTAATGAAATCTAGATTTGTAGATAAAGATAATGAAAGGTATGAATCAGCACTGGAAGGAGCACCCAAATTAGAAATTTCAAAATCCACACGGAATTCGGGATTGCAAGTATCTGGATAATAAATGGAGGCGGTAACATGAGGAACTGGATCGTTTAAAGCTTTAACTGGAACTATTATATAACTAAGTAAAATTATTGAAATTATAACAGAAATAAAATAATAACTATTTTTCATTACTTTTGCTCCATTTACGAGTACAGATACTCGATTCTTCGACTATTTTTGGGAACGTAATAAGATCTTATAAACATACCAATTTTTGAATAGACAGTTAAGATAAACAACCTGCGCAAGAGGTAACAAAAGAAAACCATAGACTGTTGGAGGTTTCGGTTGGAGGCATTGATTTAGTTTATAAAGGGCCAATTCTCTCTTTAGAAAATATAAATCTAATGTGTTTTATTCTCTTCTTTTATATGGTGTGCCACATGAATTCCTAACACTGTCGCAGAACCTGCAGCAACACCAAGCAACAATTGAGTGAGTGTTTCATTTTGGTAAAATAGGGCAAAAACTGCAAATACATCAAAAACCAGCGCTATAACAAGATATTGGTAACACCATCCTTTCATACTTGTTCCACCAGTAGGATCGTTGATTCCAACAAACAACATTAAAACAAAAAGTACCACAAAGCCGATCACAAAATAAATCAAATCATTTCACCATTTTTTTGGAACTAATTTCCACAATATTTGAGAAATGGCTTTGACGTAGAACTTTATTTAAACTTTATGTTAGAAGTTGCCCATTCCATTTCATGTATTTTAATTGACGTAAGGGCAAGATAAACGAAGAAATCATGCACTTCTACACTTTTTGCTGATTAGATTTTAGCGCATAAATGTTATATTACTTCAATTTGTAGGATACGATGGTAAATCAACGGTGAAAGCTTTAACAATCTTTAGGGGTTTGATGGCTTTTCTAACATCTATCCCTGTAAAGATGGATGAAAGTTTTTTAGACATCTCCTCCCGTTACATGTTCCTATTTCCGGTGATAGGTGCGATAATAGGAGTTCTGGCTGGGGGATACGCTCGGTTCACAAACAATGTTTTGTCACTACTCTTCGGAACAATAAATAGTGTAGTATTTTCACAGGTACACGAAGTTTGTTTCGGTGTTGTAGCTAAGGGACTTTCAGCAGCAATGACCATTGCATTCCTTCTCGTTGTCATCGGACTTCAGCATACCGACGGTCTTGTTGACGTTGGAAATGCTTTAGGAATTAGAAAGGCTTCGTTGAAAGAGAAGGTGGATATCGCTCATGAATGGACTGTTACCCGAACAGGAGCAATCCTTGCAATTCTTGTTTCTTTTTTCACTTTCTTGTTTATTTTTCTTATAAAATTGGATGTTGTCATTCAAGCGCTAATAGTTGCAGAGGTTTCAGCGAAATTGGCAATGGTTACAACTGGTTGGCAGGGAACATCTCCACCGTCACGCTTCTATGAAAACAGGTGGGAAAAAGGAAGGAGTTTCATTGATTCTATAAAGAAAAAACATGGCCTTTACGCAATTTCTTTGATCATCTCGCTTATCGTCAGTATTGCATTGCTTGGTTTCAGTGGTGTGTTTGCTGTAATCTCGGGGATGGTGGTTGGTGGTTTCATGATTTTTGTGGGCAAGCAAATTTTTGAAGGAGTGAACGGAGACATATTCGGTGCTACTAACGAGATAGCCAGAATGATTGCATTGTTTGTGCTGGTGATTGTATAATGAAGATTATAGCTTTGATAATGGCGGGTGGAAAAGGAACTCGTTTCGGCGGCAACACAGAAAAGCCAATGGCACTATTCAAAGGTAAGCCGCTCATAAGACATGTTATTCAAGCAGCCAAAGAAACTGAAAAAATCGCCGATATCTATGTGGCGGTGACATCTAACACTCCAA
>JARRKS010000188.1:0-3656 GCA_037387865.1 Flavobacteriaceae bacterium | reverse complement strand
ATTCAATTATTGAGTTGTCTAACTAATTTAAAATTTTAATTATGAGCTTTGGTGTTGTACAGTCTGCTATTACTTCTTAAAGTACTTAAAAAAGACTCTCCTAACGGCATTTTATAATTGATAAATTAAACTATTGTAACAAGCGTATCACATGTAATAAGTTGTTTTGAAATTATTCTTTAACTTTCTCATAGTAAGTAAAAGAAAACAGAAAGTACTACTGAAATAACAAAACCAAATACAAGTATTATTTTTAAAAGCCTATTTCTTCGTTCCTCTTTTAGACGTTGTTTAATATGATGCAACATTCTTAATGTTGATTTTGAATAAACTGGTTTATTCTTATCAATACTACTTGATAATGTATTTTTTAATCTATCTTTTTTAGATAATAGACTTCTATTATTCTTCATTGAAGTAATAGCAGACTGTACAACACCAAAGCTCATAATTAAAATTTTAAATTAGTTAGACAACTCAATAATTGAATGAAAATTTGTAAAAGATATATTGAGATTAACTCAAAACAATCAGTTAAGAGATCAAAAAAACAAATACGCTTTAAATATATGTAGTAAAAAGAGCGGAAATGTTACACAAGTTAAATTTTTAAATCCTTAAATATCAGACAAAAATGCTTCGAATAATCTATAAATTCTTATGAATTTCAATTTTTAGATTTTTTGAAAAACTTATCTATTTCTCCAGAAAAAAGGCGTAAATAATATCAACACAGTAAAAAGTTCAAGTCTTCCTATAAGCATTAAAAAACTACTCCACCACTTCCCTAAACTCGGTAAGCCAGAATAATTATTTACTGGTCCAAAATCACCTAACGCAGGACCAACATTTCCAAGGCTTGAAGCCGAAAGCCCAATGGATGATTGAAAGTCTATATTAAACATAGAAAAGACTAATGCACCTACAATAAAAGAAAGCATATAAAGTATAAAAAACCCTAAAATATTAAATACAATATCTCCAGAAACCGATCTTGTATTATACCTTACTGGTACAACTGCACTTGGATGTAGTGCGCGTTTAAATTCTAAAAACCCGTTTTTTATTAAGATTAAATGTCTAACAACTTTTACACTACCTGCCGTACTTCCTGATGAACCTCCTAAAAACATGAGGCCAAAAAAGAAAACCACCAAAAATGGTGTCCAAGCAGTATAATCCGCCGAAACAAATCCTGTAGTTGTAACTATGGCCAAAACCTGAAATAATGCATGTCTGAAAGAACTTTCAGCTCTTCCCCAAACCATTGGATGATCTACTGATGAAACTGAAAAATCTCCTTTGAAATAAATAATTAGTGCAGCTATAATTGTAAAAATGACTATAAACTTAAAATAGAGTTTAATCTCATCATCTTTAATTATTTTTTGAACTCTTCCTTTAAAGGCAAAATAACTCAATACAAAATTTGTTCCTGCCAAAAACATAAAGACAATAACAATATATTGAATCATGGGTTGTGCATTCCAATGTGCTAAACTTGCATTTTTGGTTGAAAATCCACCAGTAGATAGAGTACACATGGCATGGTTTATAGCATCAAAAAATGACATACCAGCTATATTAAGTAAAATGGTTTCAGCGGCAGTATACCCAAAATAAATAAGCCATAAACGTTTAGCTGTATCGGTTATTCTTGGATGCAATTTATCAGCACTAGGTCCTGGAGCCTCGGCAGCAAATAACTGCATACCTCCAATCCCTAATAAAGGCAATATGGCAATTGCCAAAACAATAATACCCATACCTCCTATCCAGTGCGTGAGGCTTCTCCAAAACAAAACACCTTTAGGAATTGATTCAATATCATTCAATATTGATGCACCAGTTGTTGTATAACCAGACATGGTTTCAAAAAAAGCATTCGTGAAACTTGGAATTGACTCTGTTAAAATATAAGGTAAAGTACCCGACAACGCCATGATAATCCATCCAAAGGTTACTACAATGTAACCTTCACGTTTATTCATTTCCTTTTTGGGATTCCTTGTAAATAGCATAACAAGTGAACCACCAAATAGTACTAAAATCCCTGATAAAAACAACTGAAATGTCACACCATCTTCATGAATAAGACTCATGAGAGACGCCAGTAGCATGAAACCACCATTAAATAGTAGAAGGAGTCCTAGAAAATGAAAAATAATTTTATAATTGAGTTTCATGTATTACAAAAATAATTTTTCAACTTTTTTAATAGATTTAGGTAAGCAGCATACAACAACACGATCTCCTTCTTGAATTTTGAAACTTCCAAGTGCTATAAGCCCTTCGCCATTTCTGATAACACCTCCAATAATAGCAGAACGCGGAAAATCGACTTCTTTAATAATTTCATTACAAATATTAGAGGTTGGTTTAACAATAAACTCCAATAATTCTGCATTCATATTATTAAGTTTGGTCATTGCTACAACTTCACCTTTTCTTATGTATCTAAAAATATTGTTAGCAGCCAATAACTTTTTATTAATCAAGGTATCAATACCAATTGAATGACTCAATTCAAAATAATCCATATTTTCTACAAGAGCTATTGTTTTTGCAACACCTTTAGATTTTGCAACCAGACAAGACATGATATTAGTTTCAGAATTACCAGTGACCGATATAAACGCATCCATATCTTTTATGCTTTCTTCATCAAGCAAGTCTACATTTCGACCATCTCCATTTATAATCAATGCTTCGGGCAATAAATCAGCCAATTCAAAAGATCTCTCTTTATCCTTCTCAACAAGTTTAACATTAAAACCTCTTTTGCTTAAGTCTCTTGTTGCTTTAAAGCCAATTTTACTTCCTCCAAGAATCATTACATTTTTAATGACTTTATTTGTCTTTCCAGTTACTTTACAAAGTTCTTCCGCACCTCCTTCAGATGTTATAAATACAACATTATCTCCTCTTTTTAATTTAGTGTCACCTCTTGGAATGATAGTAAACTGGGTCCCAAAACGCTGAATGGCTATAGGAACAAAATGAATTTCAGAAAAAAGTTGAGCTGCCTCTTTGACTGTTTTGCCAACAAATGATGCAGTTGATGATAAATTTAAAGCAACCATAGTTAAGGCTCCGTCTTCAAATTCATAGCTATCATTAAATGCAGACTGGTCTAACAAAAGTTCAATCTCAGACGCTGCAAGAGCTTCAGGAGATATTAATTCGTCAATACCTAATTTATCAAACTCAATCTCATCTTTGTGAGTAATAAATTCTGTATTAGAAATTCTGGCAATTGTGCGTTTGGCTCCTAATTGTTTGGCTAAAACACTAACCGTTATATTTGTGGTTTCAGAAGATGTTACAGCTATTAGCAAATCGCTAGTATCTACTCGAGATTCCTTTAATATAGAAATTGATGTTGCGTCTCCTTTAATGACTTTGATATCAAGATGATTATCTGCATAATTGAGACTTTCTTTGTTTGGGTCTATTAACGTAATTTCTTGAGATTCATACGATAATAGTTTTGCTAAATGAAATCCGACTTCACCAGCACCTGCAATGATTATTTTCATTTGTGGTAAATCATAAAAAGTAGTACAAATATACTGTAAAAATAAATATTGATGAATTAATAGTTGTTAATATCAAGGTTTGTACTTGTGTTGGTTAATATATTACTTCACACATTA
>JARRKS010000187.1:0-4173 GCA_037387865.1 Flavobacteriaceae bacterium | reverse complement strand
ATTATTACTGGCATTTGTCTGTATTGCAAACATTTGCATCTCTCAAAATGTAGAAATCCCTGATCAAAATTTTGAAAAAGCACTTATTGATCTTGGTATTGATAGTGATCAAAAAATCAATGGTGTGGTTTTAAAATCTGATGTGCAATCTGTTATCTCACTGGATGTATCTAACAAGGATATTAGAGACTTAACAGGTATTGAAGCTTTTACATCGCTCATTTATCTGAATTGCAGAGGAAATGACTTAAGACAGTTAGATTTAAGATATAATATGTCTATAATGAAAGTATCTAGTAGTACTAACAATATTGAAATAAACAGGAGTTATAATAACTCTGTAGTGATGTTTGATAAGTTCTATTAAAACAGATCGTTCAACACTTTGGCCAATCGTATACCACTTATCTGTAATTGAGAACGAGCCGTATCGAAATGTAGATAAGAATATCGATATCTTAAATTTTCGTTGGGTTCTACAGAAGCATATACTTTTTTGGTAAGTTCATGCCCAAACACGATGTAGATTTGAATCTTCATAAAACCATTGTAGTTTAAAATCATTGCCTCCTTTGTCTTCTTCCAAACCAATGTGCATAGGTTGATGAAGATCTCCAATAAGATGAATAAGCAGTTTTAAATAGAAGGCTTTGTCCTCGTCAGAGCTATTTTTATCAGTAATAATCTTTTTGCAATAATCAATTCCAGTAACCAAATCTCCAGCAGGATTTTTCTCGGAGTTTTCATAATCAGATTCCAAAGGCATGTTAATATAATGCCAAGTATAGAATTCGTTATAACGTCTGTCAGATTTTATTTCATCGGCAAAAGTAGAAACAAAAGCTAGCGATTTACTTTTAAGCAATCGCTTTAATTGACGTTTGGTTTTTCCTTTTAAATATTGATCAGCTATTTGCCCTACAACACGATGCCCTGTTGAGCCCCAATCGCCTTCTGCATGTACATTGTGTAGACTAAATACAAATATTGTTATAAGAAAGATTATATGATTTTTCATCGTATTTAATAATTTATGTGCTAATGTATAAATTATGCATGTTAAATTTAAAATAATGACGTTAATAAAGACATAAAATAATTCACTTGTTTATACTATGTATAATTCGGTTATTTGTGTTTTATTTTCTCATTGCGAACAAGACATCTAAATAAGGTTAAAGACATTGAACTTTTTAAAAAACAATTGCTTTTTTGGAGTCAACAATTTAATGATGTAGTTTGGTTAGATTCAAATAATCATAATCAAAAATTCTCCACGTACGATGCTGTTTTGGCTATCGATGCATTTACGAGCATACAAACAGATTTTCACGGTGCTTTTGATGATTTAAAGGAATACCAAAGCATAACTAACGATTGGATTTTTGGGTATTTGTCTTATGATCTAAAGAATGATATAGAGAATTTAGAATCCAATAACTTTGATGGATTACAATTTCCTGATTTATATTTCTTTCAACCAAAAAAACTGTTTTTAATAAAAGATAATGTTGTTGAAACTTTATATTTAAAAGTTGTTGGAGACGAATTAAAAGGAGACATTAAAGCCATTCGTCATTGTGAAAAGCTACGACGTGGCAATCTACTGAACGATATCAAAATAAAACTTCGAATTCATAAAGATGAATACTTTGAGAAAATAGATAAAATGCAGTCTCATATCCACAGAGGCGATATCTACGAAGCTAATTTTTGTCAAGAATTTTATGCTGAAGAAACTACAATAAATCCAGTAGAAACCTATCAGAAACTAAATAATATTTCAAATCCACCTTTCGCTACCTATTTAAAATGCAATGACAAATATGTGTTGTCAGCTTCGTTAGAACGCTACATAAAAAAAGAAGGGAATATAGTAATTTCGCAACCAATTAAAGGTACGGCAAGGCGTTCAAAAGATTTAGATGAAGACAAACAACTAAAACAAGATTTACAGGCGAACGAAAAAGAGCGAAGCGAAAACATCATGATAGTCGATTTGGTACGAAACGACTTATCTAGACTAGCAATAAAAGGTACCGTAAACGTAGAAGAACTTTGTAAGGTGTATACCTTTAAACAAGTGCATCAAATGATTTCCACGATTGTTTCAGAAGTTGAAGATGTAAACCCAGTAGATATTATTAAAGCGACATTTCCAATGGGAAGCATGACAGGAGCGCCAAAAATTTCAGCAATGAAAATTATTGAAAACCTTGAAGAAACTAAACGTGGTGTATATTCTGGAGCAGTTGGCTATTTTTCACCAAAAGGCGATTTCGATTTTAATGTGGTAATAAGAAGTATATTGTACAACGAAACTCAAAAATATGTCTCATATTCGGTTGGTGGTGCAATTACTTCAAAAAGTGATCCTTTAAAGGAGTATGAAGAATGCTTGGTGAAAGCAAAAGCAATGCGTGAGGTTTTAGAGAGTTAATTATGCATAATACATTTACATTTAGATTATTTAACACCGATTTTTTCGGTCAATATTGGCAACCAGAAATAACTGAAAAAGTTATTGTTTTAGTTCATGGTATGGGCTCACATTCCAGTAGATATAAAGATTCTCTTGTACCATATCTAACTAAAAACAACATTGCTGTTGTAACATTCGATCAGTTTGGTCATGGCAAAACATCTGGAAAACGCGGTCATTGCCCAAGTTACGAAGCACTTTTAGGGTCTGTTGAGCATGTTATTGAAGAAGCCAAAACTCTTTTTCCGGAAAAACCTATTTACCTTTATGGACATAGCATGGGAGGAAACCTTGTAATCAATTATGTATTGCGTCAAAAGCATAATGTAAAAGGTGTAATTGCAACCAGTCCCTTTTTACGATTGGCATTCGAGCCTCCAAAATGGAAAGTGAAATTTGGTAGATTTTTATTGAATATCTTACCTTCATTTTTAATGTCTAGCGAGTTAGATGTTGAAGCAATTTCTAGAGATAAAAGGGAAATTGAAAAATATAAAAACGATACTTTAGTACATAGTAAAATAAGTCCAATGTTTGCTTTTTCAGTCATTGATGCTGGCGAATGGGCTATTGAGAATGCTAATAAACTTAGTGTGCCAATGTTAATTCTACATGGGACAGGTGATAGATTAACAAGTCATAAAGGCTCTGAAACTTTTACTAAAAATACAGATAAAGCTAGCCTAAAGTTATTTGATGGTGCCTATCACGAATTGCATCATGATTTATGTCATGACCTCTTCATTGAAACTGTTTTAAATTGGCTTAACAAAGTGTAAATTGCAACATGTTAGAAAGCTTCCAAGAACATATCAATAAAAATCTTTCTTTTTTAAAAGAAAGTAAACTACTTATTGCTATTTCCGCTGGAATTGATAGTGTTGTTTTAACCCATTTATGTCATGAATTAAAACTAAATATGTCTTTGGCGCATTGCAATTTTAATTTACGTGGTAAGGAAAGCGAAGAAGATGAAGAATTTGTATTACAGTTGGCCGAAAATCTAAATCTTGAAGTATTTGTACAAAATTTTGAAACAGAAGCTTATGCTAAAGAAAATAAGTTGTCAACTCAAATGGCAGCTCGTGTATTACGATATAATTGGTTTGAAGATTTAGCTTCACAATTACAGTTCGATTATATTTTGACTGCACACCATGCCGATGATAATCTCGAAACATTTTTAATCAACCTTACCAGAGGCACTGGATTGGATGGTTTAGCAGGAATTCCAGAATTTAATGACATTATTGTAAGACCTTTGCTGAAATTCTCTCGAGAAGACATTGAAACTTATGCAAAAACCAATAAATTAACTTGGAGAGAAGATAGTAGCAATGCTTCAACCAAATATTTAAGAAATAAGTTACGTCATGAAGTAGTTCCGAAGCTAAAAGAGATCAATCCGCAATTGCTTCAAAATTTTGAAAAGACTTTGGGCTATTTAAAAGATTCAAACGACATTATTGAAGATGGAGTAGAAGCTGTTTCGGATGATGTAATAACACATGTTTCAGAATCTGAAATGCATTTTAATATTGAAGAAATTCAAAAATTGAATAATCCAAAAGCATATCTTTTTCAATTACTAAAAGATTATAATTTTACTGAATGGAATGACGTTACAAACTTGCTTGATGCTCAATCTGGCAAATATGTTTTATCAGATACGCATAGACTGTTGAAAGATA
>JARRKS010000186.1:7711-9452 GCA_037387865.1 Flavobacteriaceae bacterium | reverse complement strand
CAGGTTATGAAATGGTTATTTCACCACATATCGGTCAAAAAGAATTATACGTTACTTCTGGTCATTATGCAAAATATGGGGAAGACAGTTTTCAACCTATCCATACTCCTAAAGAAGGTGAAGAATTTTTATTAAAACCTATGAATTGTCCTCACCATTGTGAAATTTACAATACCTCGCAATGGTCTTATAGAGATTTGCCTAAACGCTATGCAGAATTTGGCACAGTTTACAGATATGAACAAAGTGGAGAGCTACATGGTCTTACACGTGTAAGAGGATTTACTCAAGATGATGCACATTTATTCTGTACACCAGAACAATTAGACCAAGAGTTTAAAAATGTTATTGATCTTGTACTATACGTTTTTGGTTCTCTCGGGTTTGAAAACTTTTCTACTCAAGTATCTGTAAGAGATCCAGAAAATCCAGACAAATATATAGGTGATGTGGATAATTGGGAAAAAGCAGAACAAGCTATCATAGAAGGTGAAGCGGCCTTTTATGGCCCTAAACTAGATTTTATGGTCAAAGATGCTCTTGGAAGACAATGGCAGTTGGGAACCATTCAGGTAGACTATAATTTACCTGAAAGATTTAATTTAACATATAAAGGAAGTGATAACGAATTGCACAGACCTGTTATGATTCATCGTGCTCCTTTTGGCAGTATGGAGCGTTTTATTGCCATTCTCCTAGAACATACAGCAGGAAATTTCCCTATTTGGTTAATGCCAGAACAGGCTATTATCCTATCAATAAGTGAGAAATATGAAAAATACGCTGAAAAAGTTTTAACTTTGCTAGAAAATAACGAAATTCGCGCCCTCGTTGATAATAGAAACGAAACTATAGGCAAAAAGATTCGTGAAGCTGAAATGAAAAAGTTTCCTTTTATGATTATTATTGGCGAGAACGAAGAAAACGAAGAAAAAATAACTGTGCGTCGTCATGGAGGTGAAGATTTAGGTATGATTAGTGTAGTTGAATTTTCTAAAATTGTTAATTCAGAAATAGATAAAACATTAAAGAAGTTTTAAAATAAGTTTAATTAAAAATATATAGCCATAGCAATTAGAAGAAATAGATCTCGAGGTTCTAGAGTAATTAAAGAAGACCAACACAGAATTAATTCTAAAATTAGAGTAGAAGAAGTTAGGTTGGTAGGTGATAATGTAGAAATAGGTATTTATCCTACAAAAAAAGCATTACAAATCGCAGACGAACAAGGGTTAGACCTTGTCGAAATTTCTCCTAAAGCAAATCCTCCAGTTTGTAAGGTTATGGATTATAAAAAGTTTCTTTATGAACAAAAGAAACGTGAAAAAGCCTTAAAAGCTAAAGCTACTAAAGTAGTAGTAAAAGAAATTCGTTTCGGTCCTCAAACAGATGACCATGATTACGAATTTTAAAAGAAACAAGCTATAAAGTTCTTAAAAGATGGTGCAAAGCTTAAAGCATTTGTATTCTTTAAAGGACGCTCAATAATATTTAAAGAACAAGGTCACATATTATTATTACGTTTAGCACAAGACCTTGAAGAATATGGCAAAGTGGAGCAAATGCCAAAATTAGAAGGTAAACGTATGATTATGTTTATCGCTCCAAAAAAATAGATTATAAACCTGATAATCAGGTAACGATAATAAGCGAAGTAATTAAAACTAGGAAAGAAGATGCCTAAAATGAAAACAAAATCGAGTGCCAAAAAGCGTTTTAAGCTTACTGGTACTGGTAAGAT
>JARRKS010000186.1:2091-7612 GCA_037387865.1 Flavobacteriaceae bacterium | reverse complement strand
GCGTAAGTTAGCATTAACTCATAGTACATTAGTACATGATCACGATGTTAACAGCATTAAAGAACAATTACGTTTAAAGTAATTTAGTTCTGGTTAGAATTATTTATAAACCCTGGAGTTAGGCATTAAAGAGTTGAAAAACCGCCTACTACAAAAAAATTTAAAATTATGCCAAGATCAGTAAATTCAGTTGCAAAAAGAGCCAGAAGAAAAAAGGTTCTTAAGCAAGCAAAAGGTTACTTCGGAAGACGTAAAAACGTCTGGACAGTAGCTAAAAATGCGGTTGATAAAGCGATGCAATATTCGTATAGAGACCGTAGAAACAAAAAGAGAACATTCCGTGCATTATGGATAACACGTATTAACGCTGGAGCCAGAGAACACGGATTATCTTATTCTCAATTTATGGGTAAATTAAAAGCTAATAATGTAGAATTAAACCGTAAGGTATTAGCAGATTTAGCAATGAATAACCCAGAAGCTTTCAAAGCAATTGTAGAAAAAGTAAAATAAGGCGATTCGCCTAATTGTAAAACATATTTCGCTTATAAAAATCCGATTCAATTGAATCGGATTTTTTTATTTCTACATATTATCAATATATAATTATTATTCATCAATAATTATGTTTTTAGTATCTTTCAGACTTAAACTTCAACATTAAAAATAATGCAATATTTTAAGTCATTACTCCTTATTTTTATCCTTACAACTCTACATATTCAAGCACAAGAAAGTGACACTGAAGATTGGGATGTTTCAAATCCTGAAGGTGATTGGAGTTATCAAGAATTAAAACTTTCCACAGAGGAAGGCACATGGATGAATTTAGACGTGAGCCCAGACGGTTCAAAAATTGCTTTCGATTTGTTAGGCGACATCTATATTATGCCTATTGAAGGTGGCAGAGCAACACTATTAAGAGAAGGGCTACCATTTGAAATTCAACCGCGATTTAGTCCTGATGGATCAAAACTTTCTTTTACAAGTGATGCTGGTGGTGGAGATAATATTTGGGTTATGAATATTGACGGCTCAAATGCTAAACAAATTACTAAAGAAAAATTCAGATTACTTAATAATGGCATTTGGACACCAGATAGCAACTACCTAATTGCTCGCAAACATTTTACCTCCGAACGTTCTGCAGGTGCAGGCGAACTATGGATGTATCATATTACTGGTGGTGTAGGCCTTCAAATTACCACACGAAAAAATGATCAACAAGATGTAAATGAACCTTCAATATCTTCAGACGGAAAATATTTATACTACAGTGAAGATGTTTATCCTGGTGGTATGTTTTTATATAATAAAGATCCTAATAGTCAAATCTATGTGATTAACCGTTATAATATGGATAATGGTGAAATAGAACAAATTACAGGTGGTCCTGGTGGTGCGGCCCGACCTCAAGTTTCGAGAGATGGAAAAAAATTAGCCTTTGTTAAACGTGTAAGAACTAAAAGTGTTCTTTATATACATGATTTAGAAACCAACGAAGAATGGCCTATTTATGACAATCTAGACAAAGACCAACAGGAAGCATGGGCTATTTTTGGTATCTATCCAAATTTTAGTTGGACGCCTAATAATGAAGAGCTCGTGTTTTGGGCAAAAGGAAAAATCAATCGTATAAACATAAACACACTTGAAGTCAAAAATATTCCTTTTAAAGCTGAAGTCACTGTTAAAATTGCCGAAGCTTTAGAGTTTGACATTCCAGTTTCTAAAGAAGAATTTAATGCTAAAATGATTCGCAATACAGTTACATCTCCAGATGAAAAATCTATTGTGTTTAGTGCTCTTGGTCATTTGTATATTAAGAAATTACCAAATGGTACACCAAAAAGGTTAACAGATGATCTTGAATTTGAACCTAGCGTCTCTCCTAAAGGAAAAGATGTTGTTTACGTAAGTTGGAATGACGAAAACCTAGGTCAGATCAATAAAGTTTCAATTAATGGTGGACCGCCTATTAAACTAAATAAAACTAAAGGTATTTACAGAACACCATCATACTCAAATGATGGCAACCAGATTGTATACAGAAAGGATGTTGGTGATAATAACAAAGGCTATGCTTACACTAATGATTCAGGTATTTATACCATGTCTTCAAATGGAGATAACCACAAATTCATTGTAAAAGAAGGAGAGTTTCCTGTGTTTAATTTAGAAAGGAACAGAATTATTTTTCAGGTTGGTGGTTCCTATTTTGGTAATCTAACCAAAGAATTAAAAAGTGTTGATCTTAATGGAAAAGATGAAAAAACAATAGCAACATCAAAATATGCTAACAGAATGGTTATGAGTCCTGATAACAAATGGATTGCTTTCACCAATCTTCATAAGGCTTATATTGCACCATTGCCTAAATCTGGTCACACTATAGATCTAGACCTAAAAAAAGAAGACAAAAGATTTGTACCAATTTCTCAAATATCAAGAGATGCTGGTATTAGTTTGCATTGGTCAAAAGATAGTAATAATGTACATTGGACATTAGCAGAAGAATATTTTACCAATACACTTACAGAACGTTTTACTTTTTTAAAAAATAGCCCTGATAGTATTCCTCCAATGACAGAAAGTGGTTTAAAAATAAATTTAAACTATAAGGCAGATAAACCAGAAGGTATTATTGCATTTACTGGCGCAACAATTATCACAATGGAAAATGATGAAGTTATAGAAAATGGAACCATTGTTGTTGGAGAAAACAGAATAGAATCTATTGGTAAAGCTTCAGATATCAATATTCCAAAAGGAGCTAAAATATATGATGTATCTGGTAAAACTATTATGCCAGGTATCATTGATGTTCATGCCCATGTAGGTGCTAATGGCAATAGCTTTACAACCCAAAAGCATTGGCAACTATACGCTAATCTTGCTTATGGTGTTACAACATCTCATGATCCTTCAGCTAGCACTCAATTTATTTTTACATTGGCAGAACTCATAAAAAGTGGAAACATGGTTGGACCAAGGTTGTATTCAACTGGAGCAATTTTGTACGGTGCAGATGGAGATTTTAAAGCTGTTATAAATAATCTTGATGATGCAAGGTCTGCAATTAGGCGAACAAAAGCTTTCGGAGCAAATTCTGTAAAGAGTTATAATCAGCCTAGAAGAGATCAACGTCAACAAGTCATTCAAGCAGCAAGAGAAGAAGGAATTTTCGTAGTACCAGAAGGTGGTTCAAATTTTTATCATAATATGACCATGATTATGGATGGACATACTGGTGTAGAGCATAATATTCCAGTTGCACAAATTTATAATGATGTAAAGAGTTTATGGAGTGCTAGCAATACAGGATATACGCCAACATTAATTGTTAGTTACGGATCAATAAATGGTGAGTTTTATTTTTACGAACGCGACAATGTTTGGGATAATGAAAAACTTCTAAAATATACGCCAAGAGGTATTATTGATTCAAGGTCAAGACATCGTTTAAAAATTCCACAAGAAGAATATGACAACGGTTACATTCTCAATTCGAAAGTATGTAAAGAATTAAATGATGTTGGTGTAAAAGTAAATTTAGGTGCTCACGGACAGTTACAAGGGCTTGGTGCACACTGGGAACTATGGATGCTACAACATGGTGGCATGACCAATATGGAAGCCCTAAAAGCCGCAACCATTAATGGAGCAAATTATATTGGTGCAGATAAAGATATTGGGTCTTTGACGGTTGGAAAATTAGCAGATTTAATCGTTTTAGATAAAAACCCTTTAGATGAAATTAGAAATACAGATAGCATAATTTACACTATGGTGAATGGACGTTTGTATGATACAGAGACCATGAACGAATTAGGAAATGAACCCAAAGAACGTAGCAAGTTTTATTGGGAAAACAGTAAATACAATGCTGCTTTTCCATGGCATGAAGAAACTCAAAGCTTTTCAGTTGGAAAATGTAGCTGTCAATTAGGAAGTCATTAAATTAACATTTTGCATGATTTTTGCAGTTGTTTAAACAAATAATTAAAAAATGCAATTATGAAAAAATTTCTCTTAATACTTATTATTTGTTCGTTATGCTTAAGTTCAAGCTGTGATAATGATAAGGCAAATTCTAAAACGGAATCTTGGTTTTTAGTAAACATAAGTGGTGGTATTGCTGGTATTAATGAAGATTTTGAAAAAGGAATTATAGTCTGGACATTCAATGAAGAAGATTCAATACTAACTGTTGAAAATACAACGGGTTCTACCAATGGGTTCGAATCTGGAACATACACCTATAGTATTTTAAACACAAATGGCAAAAGATATCTTATTGTTGAAAATAATGAAATTGGTGGTATGATAACTTCTGAAAATCAATTAACTATTGATCAGAATATGCAATCTGGTGGTAGTGGTGCAGATGGATTTATATTGAAATTCGAAAAATAATTAATCACCGAAAGCGGTAATTACAATTTTTCTTGAACCTCCATGATCTCGATGTTCACATAAATAAATACCTTGCCAAATACCTAAATTTAATTTTCCATTGGTAATTGGAATTTGTACTGAAGTTCCCATTAAAGATGCTTTGATGTGTGCTGGCATATCATCAGATCCTTCAAAAGTGTGTTTGTAATATGATTGATTTTCAGGAACCATAACATTCATATGGCTTTCAAAATCTTGTCTTACAGTTGGATCTGCATTTTCATTTAAAGTTAAACTCGCCGAAGTATGTTTTATAAACACTTGAAGCTGGCCAATACTAATTTGAGAAATTTCTGAAAAAGCCTCAAGAATATCTCGAGTAATTAAATGAAATCCTCTTGGTCTAGAAGTTAGCTGAATTTCTTTCTGGAAAAATTTCATTAGGTTTTTTGCTTCTTTTTTCTAGCAGCAGGAAACAATACATTATTAAGTATTAACCTATAACCAGGTGATGTAGAATGTAAGTCTAATTCGGTTTTTGGATCTCCTACTCTATGCGTATAATCTTCTGGGTCATGACCTCCGTAAAACGTAAAAAATCCTTTCCCTTTTATACCATGAATATATTTTGCCTCTCCATTGGTTTTGTTTTCACCCATAACTAACACATTAGACTTTATCTCGTCCCTCGTATAAGCTGTTGTTTGTCCCATAAACCCTTTCACCAAAGCTGTATGATTTTGGCATAACATTGTTGGAATTGGATCCCATTTTGCAGAAAAATCCATCAACGTAAAATAATCGGTGGTTTTAAATATTTTTCGCTTTTGTGTCATATCTATTGAAGAAAACTCATAAACCATCGGACTTTGTTCTAATGTAAAATCTGTAAATGCAAAAGTCTTACTGTAATCAATCTTATTTTGATAATTAGGATCGCTTCCGTCTCCATCAAACATAGGTTCACAAATATCAACACCTTCGGCAGCCAAAGCGATATCAAAACTATCAGTAGCGCTACACATGGCAAACATAAATCCGCCTCCAATAACATAGTCTCTTATCTTTAGAGCCACATCCAGCTTTTCAAGAGACACTTTATCATATCATAATTTTGTAGCTA
>JARRKS010000186.1:0-2069 GCA_037387865.1 Flavobacteriaceae bacterium | reverse complement strand
AGCGGCCGGTCTGTAGGCTCTATAAAATTTACCATATTGTCCTGTAAAATCTTCATGATGTAAGTGCAGCCAATCAAACAATAATAAACCATCATTTAAAACTTCTTCATCATAAATGGTTTCGTAAGGAATCTCGGCATAGGTTAAAACCATAGTTACAGCATCATCCCAAGGTTGCTTACCTTTTGGTGTGTAAACCGCAATTTTAGGTGCTTTTTCCAAAACCACAGCTTCCATATTCTGACTTGGGCTACTTATTTCTTCTAAAATACTTTCGGCTTTCGCATTAGAAATCACTTCAAATGAAACACCGCGTATTTGGCATTCTCTTTGTATTTCTTCAGCATCTGGTAATAAAAAAGAACCACCTCTATAATTAAGTAACCATTTTACCTTGAGGTCTTTTTCAAGAATCCAATAGGTAATACCATAAGCCTTTAAATGATTTTTCTGGCTTTCGGCATCCATAGGAATTAGAATATAAGATGCAAAAGTGTTTACCGATATAAATAAGAATACTATGAGGCATATCTTTTTCATAGATGAAAGATAATTAAAATATAAACCTCTTAACTGCTTTTAGAAAAATTTTAACCTTACAAATTGTTTAATGCTTGCCTGAAAGTAAGTTGGCAATAACCTTTGTGTTGGGAAATTGTTCTAACATAATCTTTAAGAAAACTGTAATAGGAATAGACATTATTAATCCTGGAACGCCCCAAATATAACCCCAAAGCATTAGCATAACCAAAACGGTTATAACATTTAATGAAAATGATTTTCCCATAAAAATAGGTTCTAAAATTGATCCAAATAAAACTTGAACGCTGGTAATTGTAACTACAAAGAAAAACAATGTACTAGTTGGATCTAATTCTATAAAAGCAAATATTGAAAGTAATACCACAGTAATTATAGACCCAACCATTTGTACAAAATTTATAAGAAAAGCAAAGAGCCCCCAAAAAATTGGAAAACTCACATCAAAAAACAAACAGGCCAAACCTGTACAAACACCTGTTGCTAAACTAATTAAAAACTTTACTTTAATAAAAGTGGCCAAATCTTTTTCAATTTTCACAAATGTTTTAACAGAGGTGTGCTTTTGTTTTAAAATAGTATGATTTAGTACTTTTTGAATGTTAATAGATTCTGCTAACCATAATACAATAAAAAAAGCTGTCATTAGTGTCATGGTCACAGTTCTTCTAATAAAATCTATAGTAAAGCTTATATTATCTGTTTGAATTAAATCTTTAATTACGCTTCTCTTGTCCTCAATCTGAAAACCAAATGTCTCTTGAGCTGTAACAAGTAGCATATTAAATTTCTCTTCTGCCTTAACAAAAAAATCGGTTTCTGAACTTAAAATTTCTCTACTGGAGATCTGTACTAACTCTGCACCAATCTTTAGACCACCAGCAATTAAGAGAATTACAATAATAATACTAACCCATTTTGGTAAGTTTTTCTTTCCAAACCAGCGCATAAGTGGTAAAAATAATAAGGCAATGAACATGGAAAATATTAGCGGAATAAAAATAAAGGACAGTATTTTTAATAAATAAAATACCAATGGAATCACTATAATTAAAAGCAATACATTGGTTGTGCGCTGATTATTCATTGAATATTAATACATAAGGATTAAAATGGAATATCATCATCTTCTTCAGGAGCATCAAATGCATCATCAGGCGTTGGTAAATTGCCTGGTTTAAAGGTATCATCATTAGCAGCTGCATTCATTTTAGAGTGGAATTCAAATGGTGAATCAAAATCATCAAGATTATCAAACTTACCAAGATGTCCGATAAATTTCAATCTGATACTATCCAAACCACCATTTCTGTGTTTAGCAACAATAAATTCTGCTTGTCCTTCGGTTGGTGAACGTTCTTCATCATCCCATTCATCAATTTTATAATATTCTGGTCTGTAGATAAAAGATACAATATCTGCATCCTGTTCTATAGCACCAGACTCACGAAGGTCACTTAATAAGGGTCTTTTACTTCCACCTCTTGTTTCAACAGCACGTGATAATTGAGACAGAGCAATAACAGGGA
>JARRKS010000185.1:0-3666 GCA_037387865.1 Flavobacteriaceae bacterium | reverse complement strand
TAAAACTTCCACTTGGTCTCCATAAACCCTACCTAATCTAAACCAACGTAAAATGGCCGTATTGCTTTGACTAACTGTGTAAACGCCTGTCAATTGACCATTATTGATTAATACATCTGAAGGAATCAATACAATTCCTGTATTCGCCTTTCTCTCAACAGGAAATTGAATAGTAGCAAACATTCCCGACAGAATATTTTCGTCAGTCTTATCCAATGAAACTTTAACAAGATATTGCCCTCCAGTGTTTTTTGCTGAAGCACTAACTTCTGTAACATAACCTGAAATTGTTTTGTTTATAGATTTTACAACAACATTAACTTTAGTCGCTGTTTTGATATTGGATATCTCCACTTCTGGAACACTACCAACCACCTCAAAAGTTCCTGGAGCCTCAATGGAGATTAAAGGTTGGCCTGGATTAGCCATATCTCCTGTTTCTACAGTTTTACTGGTTATAACACCACTGAATGGCGCTATAATGTTAGTGTAAGCAAACTGTGCATTGACTTCATTTTTCATTTGCTTTGCAGATTCTAATCGTGCTTTTGCCATTTCAAAACGAGCAGTCATATCATCTAATTCTTTTTGTGTAGCACTGTTTTCTGAAAACAAATTTTTAAAACGGTTAAAATCTTTTTCAGCATTGTTGTAGGCCACTTGAGCTTCGGCAATACTTGCATCAACTTGTGCTTTTTTAGCTTGCAAATCTGCATTATTGATAGCCACTAGTAGTTGTCCTTTATTTACTTTATCACCAACATTAACTGGAACATTGTTTACAAAACCCATAGTACGTGTACTTAAGTCTGCACTATTCTCTGCCTGAATTTTTCCACTTACAGATAAAAAAGTATCGTTTTCATCCGTGTGTACTTGAGCAACAGTCACTGAAATAAGCTCTTCTTTTTCAGTTCCTTGTTCGTTACTCTTTCCGCAACTGAAGGTTAAAGTTGATATTAAGACAGTAATTAATAAATATGTATAATTCTTCATGTTTTAAATTATTCTTTAGTTAAAAAATCAAGATATGCCTGTGTATAATTGTATTCAAATACGGTTTGATAATACTCCAACTGTTTTTGGGCATATTGTGTTTCAGACAACAATAAATCTGAAGTTTTTTCTAAACCTTCCTCAAATCTGTTCGTTCTAATTCTTAAAGATTCCTTTGATTGTTCTAATGCTAATTGCGTTAATTCTAATCTATTTTCGGCATCCAAAAGCATTCGTTTTGTTTTATTTAATTCCAGATTACTTTGAGATATATATTGTTCGTATTGAAGTTTTGCTTTTTCAAATTCAGCTTGGCTTTTTTGGGCTTTACCAAAACGCTTTGACCCTTGAAAAATATCCCAACTTAATTGAGCACCAAAGATGTAACCGCTAGCATCACCTTGAAAGATTTCATCATCATAAAGCTCATAACTACCAAATGCATTCAATCGGGGTAAAAATGACATTTTATCCGATTTATTAATAGCATAATATGCTTCGGTTGCAAGTTGCATGGCTTGAATATCCGATCGCTTTTCAGGAACTACAACAACATCTCTTATTTCATTGCTATCAATGGTCAAACTGTCCGTAGGTTTATAAATGACATCTTGTTGTTCATTCATTAAATATGATAGGTAATTGGATGCATTTTCAAGATTACTCTGGGCTGTTTGCATTTGGTTTAGCACTTCTGTTACCCTAACCTCAACAGACAATACATCAGAACGTTGTAAATAACCTTGCTTAAAACTATTTTCAGCTAAATTTTTATTAGCATTGGCAGCTTCTAATGCTTTTTCTAAAACTTCTAGGTTCTTATATGCCAATTGTAACTGCATATAAGCCTTATCTACTTCAAGTTTTAAAAAATCTTTATTGCGTTGAGTTTGTAAATACGTAGCATCCATTTTAGCCTTGGCAGCTTTACGTTGATAAAACCCATCCATATTTACCAAAGGTTGTTGTATTTCAAACTTTGTTGCAAAATTTTGAATTTGATCTGGGTCGTTTAAAAGTATTGGATCAAAATCATTGGCTGTTAATATTTCTTGATTCAATTTTGAACCAAAAGCCATCAAAGGGTTTGTGGTTGCAAATCCTGTGTGAGATGCTGTGATATTCGGTAAAAAGATTGAATTGGTCTGCCTGTAGTCAGCTCTTGCTTGATTAAAATCTTCTTCAAATATCTTAATGGATTGATTATCTTCTATAAGTTTATTGAATACCGTTACTTTAGAAATAGGGACGATTTCTTGAGCATCTATGGTTAGTATAAAACCCAAGAAAATGAAAAATATATTATAAATTCTATGCATTCTTTTTGATTTGATAAGGCAAAAGTAGTTTCAAACCAAAATGTGAATGGTAACAAAGGTTACATAAGAGAAAAGAATAAATTAGTTAATTTCTAGACCATGAGCATTAAGAATCTCCATGAAGTCCGGATCATCTTTAAGAAAAGCAAAAAAATCATGGAGTTCTCGTTTTAACATTCGTGTTTGATCATTTCTTGAAGGATCTAAATAATACAAAACACTATCTTTTTGTTTTAGACCTGCAAAAACCACAGAAGTCATATAATTAATTTCATTTTTTTGCCCGTCCTTTCTTATAGCGTCTATGGCCTTATAAGCATTTAAAGTGTCACCTAATTGACCATAACAATAACCTAAAAAACGGTTATAGACAGGCTGTTCTTTAGACAGCATTATTAAAGGAGTTATTGCTTTTTTATAATCTTTCATATCCATATAAAGCCTGAAATAAGATCTGTTTATCACAAACCTATTATTTTCATCACTACTTTTTTCAATTTGCTGCATGAGGTTTTCTGCTTCTTTATATTTAAAATTTGCTACCAAAGCAGTAAAATAACTGTTTGCAGTAGCAAATGATAAAGGATCTAACTTATAAGCAATTTCTGCTTGCTCTAATTGTTTTTCTGGTTGTTGTGTATAATAGAAGTATGTCGAGTATTGATGTCTTGCAGTTAAATCGTTAGGAGAAAGTTGAATAGCTTTTTCGAAGGCTTTTTCTGCCTCCTCATATTTTCTTTCAATATTATAGATAAGCCCTTTTACTGTATATATGCGAGAAATTTTATCATTGATGGCTTCAGCTTTATTTAGATATTCTGTTGCTAATAAAGAAGCTTCTTTTGGATCTCTACCAGAATAATAGGTCCCTAAATAAATGGAGTTGGCTATTTCTGCATAAGCTTCAGCATAATTTGGGTCTAATTCAATAGCTTTTTCATAGAAGTCAATACTTTTGGCTATACTTTCAGCATTTCTTTTATCAGCTTCCCTGCGTCCTAAAAGAAAGAGTTTGTAAGCCTCCAAATTCTTTGTGGGAATAGTAGCTAGACTTTGGATTTCATCAAACGATAAATTTAAATGTAAAGCATTGACAATTTCTGATGATACTTCTGATTGTATATCAAAAATATCTGTAAGGGTTTTATCATAATTCTCCGCCCAAATATGTTCATCTTTTTTGCCATCAATCAATTGAGCAGTAACTCTAATATCATCTCCATATTTTTGCACACTACCTTCAAGTATGTAGGAGACTCCAAGCTCTTTGGCAATTTCTGGTATGGATTTCTGGGTACCTATATATTGCATAATAGATGTTCTTGAAATAACATGTAGCTCTTTAATTTTG
>JARRKS010000184.1:2980-7178 GCA_037387865.1 Flavobacteriaceae bacterium | reverse complement strand
CCATCGTTAAATGTCTTCTGGTCAGCCTGTATCGGTCTTGCTGTAGGGGCATTAATTTCTGTAGTAACTGCTTACTATACAAGTTTGGGTACACCACCGGTTATGAATATTGTAAGAAACAGTTCTACTGGTGCAGCAACAAATATTATTGCAGGTCTTTCTGTTGGTATGAAATCTACTTTCTTATCTGTATTATTATTTGCTGCAGCACTTTATGGTTCATATTTCTTCGCAGGATTCTATGGTGTGGCATTAGCTGCGTCCGCAATGATGGCTACTACCGCTATGCAACTAGCCATTGATGCTTTTGGACCTATTGCAGATAATGCAGGAGGTGTAGCTGAAATGAGTGAGTTAGATCCTGAAGTACGTGAGCGTACAGATATTTTAGATTCAGTAGGAAACACAACAGCGGCTGTCGGAAAAGGATTTGCAATCGCATCTGCTGCATTAACTGCATTGGCATTATTCGCTGCATATGTTACTTTTACTGGAATTGATGGAATAAACATCTTTAAAGCAGATGTCTTAGTTGGAAAAGCTGCCATGGAAATGGTACACGAAGTTCGTCGTCAATTTAGAGAAATTCCTGGAATATTGGAAGGAAAAGGAGAACCTGAATATGCCAAGTGTGTTGATATTTCAACTCAAGCAGCATTAAAAGAAATGTTGTTACCAGGTTTAATTACTATTATTACTCCGATTCTTATTGGATTAATTTTTGGTGCTGAACCATTAGGAGGTTATATGGCTGGCGTTTGTGTAAGCGGAGTAATGTGGGCAATCTTTCAAAATAATGCAGGTGGCGCTTGGGATAATGCTAAAAAATCATTTGAAGCTGGTGTAGAGATTAATGGTGAAATGACATATAAAGGTTCTGATGCACATAAAGCTGCCGTAACAGGAGATACTGTTGGAGATCCATTTAAAGATACTTCTGGTCCATCTATGAATATCTTAATTAAATTAACTTGTTTGGTTGGTTTGGTTATTGCTCCAATTTTAGGTGGTCATTCTGCTGAAGAAACAACTGCGATGAATGACGTTGTAAATGATATTAAAAAAGAAATAAAGGTTGAGTTGACTTCTAATGATGACAAAACTGCCAAAGCAGTGGTGACAACAACAACTACCAAAAATGGAGAAACTTCTACAGATTATCAAGTTATAGAAGGAAACATGGAAGAGGTAAAAGCAAAGCTAGAAGCTTTAAAAGGTGTAGATGTAAAAGTTGATTCTAAAAATGTAGTTAAAGAAGTTACTGAAGAAGAAATTATTGAAGAATAATTCTTTTAAATAGATATAAATAAAAAAGGCTGCAAATTTTGCAGCCTTTTTTATTCAATATTGTTTCATCTAATCGTCAATACTTTTTCCTACTTCGCGTTTAACAAACTTTCTTGGCATGGTTCTAAAAACAACATCCCAAAAAGGTGAGGAAACACCAAAAGCTCTATCAGGTTCTCTGTAATGATGAATACTGTGGTGATACCATAAATGTTTCAAAAAATTATTAGGAACATTAAAGGCGTGAACAGAATAGTGTACCGCAAGGTAAGTTGCGTAACCAATTAAAAAACCAGCTAGAAACCCAAAGGCATAATCGCCTAGAATGGTTCTGTATATAATAAAAAATACAGTTGCAATCACCAAGCTTAAAACAGGTGGCATAGCCAATCTTGATTTGTCTTTAGGATAGTCATGATGCACTCCATGCATGGTGTAAGACACTTTTATTCTTCACTCGGTTGTAGCAGGAATATGATAAAGATAGCGATGAGCTATATATTCTATAAAAGTGAAAAAGAAAAAACCAGCGAAGAATAATAAAATCATCATTGGAACTTCAAATCCTTTTTCAATAATACCATAATAAATCAAAGCTGCTGCAATTACAAAAAATATAATTAGCGGAAATGAAATGTGCGTATGCGTTAACTTTTCGAGAATGGGATTATCAAACAATTTTGGTGATCCCTTATGTTTCGGACGTTTTAATTTTGTTGATTCCATTAGAATATTTTTTTAAAATAAACCATGTATTTCTGCATCAATTCTATTGATGATGTTCCCAAGATCTTCAGGATTATCTACAAAATCTAAATTATCGACATCGATAATCAATAACTTGCCTTTGTCATAACCATGTATCCAGGCTTCATAGCGTTCATTTAATCTACTTAAATAATCTATACTTATAGAATTTTCATAATCTCTTCCTCGTTTATGAATTTGCGAAACTAGATTAGGAATAGAACTACGCAAATATATTAACAAATCTGGACCTTGAACCAAAGATTCCATTAAATCAAATAGTGATCTGTAATTTTCGAAATCTCGGTTGGTCATTAAACCCATTGCGTGAAGATTTGGAGCAAAGATATGAGCATCTTCATAAATGGTTCTGTCTTGAATAATTTCTTTACCACTCTTTCTAATTTGAAGAACCTGACGAAAGCGACTATTTAAAAAATAGACCTGAAGATTAAAACTCCATCGTTCCATTTGGTTATAAAAGTCATCCAAATAAGGATTGTCAACAACATCTTCAAGTTGGGCTTCCCATTTATAATGTTTTGCTAGTAATTTAGTAAGCGTGGTTTTCCCAGCGCCAATATTTCCTGCAATTGCAACGTGCATAATTCTAATTGGTTATAAGTTGGTATTTATGAAGAAATTCCTCGTCGTAAATATACAAGGTTTCATTGGTTACTAAAAACTGTTTTATTAACAATTTCGGGATATTAATTGGTAAAATTTTATCTGTTTCTTTTTTTAAAAAAATCAGATTATTAACTTTTTGAAGAATAACATCGTCATTGTTTTCCATCAAATTTGTATAACCATTATTTTTTATTTTGAATATCAAACTTCCAAAATAATTGTATTTATATAAATAATTTTTAGTGAGTAGCCAACATTGATTAAAATTACTTTTTAGATCCAGAACTTCACTTTCAATAGGTAAGGTTGTAGCTCTGGTTTTATTGGTTTTGTAATCATAAAGTTCTAGCTGTCGAGTATCTTGGTTAAGCAGCCAAATGGTGTTGTCATTTCCAGTTGAAATATGCGTAATATTTCTAAAAGGTTGTATTTTGTTAAAATCGATTTTAAAAATTTCGGCAAGTCGATTATCTAAAATCATTACAGAATTAAAATCTTTATAAAAGACATTTATTTTTAATGGACTAAACGTATTTACAGAATAAATATTACCAAGCTGGAGATTGTTATAGCTGATAATTGACTCTTTTTCTTTTTTGTAAAAGATATTGTTGTTTTCGTAATAAAAAACACCAAAATCATCTATGTCAATAATATGTTGTACAGATAATTTTTCTTTTGAAATGAATTTGCTTTCTACGTGGTCTTGCCCAAAACAAAGGCAAGAAACAAAAACTAAAAAATATAAGAGGTTTTTCATTTTGAATTGAAAAATACAAAAATCAAACCACTTTTAACAAATTAACTTATACCCAAATCCACGGACATTAATAATTTGGAGACTTTCGTCTTGTTGAAGTTTCTTACGAAGTTTTGTTATAAAGACATCCATACTTCTTGCAGAGAAAAAATCATCATTTCCCCAAAGCTTGTTCAAAATTAAAGAACGATCTAAAACCTGATTCTTGTTTTTAATTAAATGAAACAACAAATGTGCTTCTCGATGTGTTAACTGTATCTTGTCTTCACTTTTGTATTGTAATGTTTGTTTTGGGAAATCAAATATATATTTACCAATAGTCAATATTTCTGAAGTCTTTTGAACCCTTGTTCTATTAAGTAGATTATTGATTCTGACAATGAGTTCTTCCATGCTAAATGGCTTTTTTAAATAATCGTTTCCACCAATGGTGAACCCTTCAACAACATCTTGAGTTTGGGATTTTGCAGTTAAAAAAATGATTGGAATAGTTTCGTTTTCTTGTCTAACTTCTTTGGCTAATGCAAAACCATCTTTTTTTGGCATCATAACATCAAGCACTAAAATTTCCGGATCGTAATCTCTGTAATCCTGTAATGCTTTTTCACCATTATCACATAAAAGCACATCAAAACCTCGCGTCTCAAGACTTTCCTTAATAATAAGTCCTAGAGCTGGTTCATCTTCGGCTAAAAGTACAGTTGTGCGTTTATCCATTAGGCAAAACTATTTTGAAGGTTGTTAGATTTTTATTCAATTCTAATTGAATTGTAC
>JARRKS010000184.1:0-2940 GCA_037387865.1 Flavobacteriaceae bacterium | reverse complement strand
CCAATTCCGAAACCTTTAATATTATGAGTATTCCCTTTAGGAACCCTGTAAAACTGCTCAAAGATTTTGTCTTTATGGGGTTTTGTTAAACTATTTCCATTGTCGGAAATTACAATTTCTGTTGTTCTTGGATGTTTTTTAATATGAACTAAAATAGTATCTCCACCATATTTAATAGCATTGTCAATTACATTGTTTACGGCATTTTCAAAATGAAAAACATCAATAGGAATAATAAGTTCATTGACAGTTGATTCAAACTCAAGAGACTTATTTGAATATTGCATTTGATATCTATTCACTAACGACTTAACCAAATCTACAATATCAGTTTTATCAGTATTTAGTTGTAAATTATCACTATCCAAAGTTGCAGTTTCCAGTAGTTTTTCTACCATAACATTGAGTTTGGATAATTGGTCTCCAGACATTTTAAGATAGCTTTTGGTTTTCTCCTTGTCATCAATAACATTAAAGTCTTTAATACTCTCAAGCGCTACACCAATGGTGGCAATTGGTGTTTTAAACTCGTGAGTAATATTGCTTATTAAATCATTTTTTACTTCAGCTAATTGCTTTTGATGCTTTATAATTTTTAAGAGATAAAACAAACAACTTATTACAACTAACACTAATAGTGTAGATAAGACAATACCGGTTAGAATACGCTTTATAATAGATTTTGTTTCGTTAGTAAAATATATTTTTAAAGAGGTATTACGAGGTAAGTATGTAGATTTTGAGGTTGTACTTAAAAACTTTTTTTCTATTAATGTATCATTAACTGCTTTGTAAATGGAAAATTTATTAATTGATTTTACATGATCAGCAGCAT
Organism: Flavobacteriaceae bacterium; assembly: GCA_037387865.1. Lineage (GTDB taxonomy): Bacteria > Bacteroidota > Bacteroidia > Flavobacteriales > Flavobacteriaceae > Gilvirhabdus. The sequence goes on along the minus strand of JARRKS010000184.1, from coordinate 2,105 downwards.
CTTTATAGGTTAAATAATAATCCAGTTTTAGATTTTTTCTATTTAATTCTTTTTCTAATAATGTATCAATTTGTTCTATTAATAAACTATCATTAGAGAGAGAAACAATTACCTTGGAGGTTAGATTCTTAAGTTCGGTTTGTGATATTGAATCTACATGAAATTGTTTTAAAAAGACTTGTTCTGTTTGCCAGGCTCTAGTATTGTTATTCTTTAAAATATCAATGATCGAATCACCTTTAACTCCATGATATTTTACCATACCATCTACAATTTCAACATTTAAGGAGTCAAATTTATTTTCATGAAGAGTAGAAAATTTAAACTCATGCAAAATACTATCAAGATGTTCTTCAGCCATATCACCTCTAAATGCAAATTTGATAGTATTCACTTCCGCAAGATTTGCAAAATAAGCTTCAACTGCATTATCCAGACTTATCTGTACATCGTTGACAAATTGCTGTTTATTAATTAGGTAGTTCTTGTAATTCCAATACACCTGAATACCAATAGTACCAACAATTACAAAGACAATGATGTATAAAATCCAACGATATCTCAAATCATTCATACATCAAAAGTAAATGTTAAAATGATATAAAACCAATCGCTTAACACACGTTAACAGTAGTTAACTAAAATAAAGCATTAAGCTCTACATCTTTGTGCTACTAATTTTTAAAAACAGAACAAATGAAACACACATGTATGCTTTTAATAGGCTTTTTGCTTACTAGCACCATACTAGCACAAGACTTTCAAGGAGAAGCAACTTTTAAGTCTAAACGAAAAATGGATATTGAACTGGACAGCACCCAAATAGGAGGAGAGCGTTATAACCAGATCATAGAAATGCTTAAAAAGAATTTTGAAAAAACCTACATTCTTACATTCAATAAAGAAGAATCTATTTATAAAGAAGATGAGGTTTTAGAAGCTCCACAACCAGATGGAATGCAGTTTGTTGTTGCCAGTACAGATGGTTCAGATATTCTGTATAAGAATACTAAAGAACAACGCTATTCAAGCCAGAATGAAGTATTTGGTAAAGTCTTCCTCATTAAAGACAATCTTGAAAAACTAGATTGGACAATGCATGGAGAAACAAAGAATATAGGGAACTATACTTGTTATAAAGCTACAATGAAAAGACAAGTTGAAGTGCTTGAAAGCTCTATGAGCATAAACGGAGATAAAGATTTAAGTGAAACTCCAGAAACCAAAACTGAAGAAATAACCATTACAGCTTGGTATACCATGCAAATACCAGTTAATAATGGACCAGCAAGATATCAAGGTCTTCCAGGATTAATTTTAGAAGTTAATGATGGAACAGAAACCATTATATGCAGTAAGATCGTCTTAAATCCAAAAGATAATGTAAATATAGTTGAGCCAAACAAAGGAAAAGTTGTTGATCAAGCAGAGTTTGAAGAAATTATGGAAAAAAAGATGCAAGAAATGAACGAGCGTTATCAACATGATCGCGATGGTGATGGCGAAAGAATTGAAATTAGAATAGGCGGATAATTTCTAACATCATCAATCAAAAAACGAACATGCAATATAAATTAGCAATAGTACTTCTATGGTGCATGGCAAGCTCATCATTTGCCCAAATAAAATTAGAAGGTATTGTAAAAGACAGCATTGGTAATCCGTTGGAATTATCCAATGTTGTCGCTATCAATCAATCAACCAAAAACCTGGATTCCTATGGTATTTCAAATGATCAAGGTGAATACAGACTTAATCTAAAGGAGAATACTTCATATACTTTGCAGATTAGTTATGTAGGCATGATAACACATCATGAAGTCATTACAACTTCTGAAAACGATATGATAAAGAATTTCAACCTTATGCCAGATAACACTCTTGATCAGGTAGAACTTATTTACGAAATGCCAGTAACCATCAATGGAGACACTTTAGTTTATAATGCAGATTCATTCATGGATGAAACCGATAAAAAGTTAGAAGATGTACTCAAAAAACTACCCGGTGTTGACATTAATGATGATGGTGAAATTGAAGTTGAAGGGAAAGTTGTTGATAAGGTCATGGTAGAAGGCAAGGATTTTTTTGACGGCGATACCAAA
>JARRKS010000183.1:0-5292 GCA_037387865.1 Flavobacteriaceae bacterium | reverse complement strand
TATCTATAAGTTATTCTTGCCTTCGTTAAATCGTAAGGACTCATTTCTAATTTAACTTTGTCGCCTGGCAATAATTTAATGTAATGCATACGCATTTTACCAGAAATGTGCGCCGTCACTATATGACCATTTTCTAATTCTACACGAAACATAGCATTGGATAATGCTTCTATTATTGTTCCGTCTTGTTCTATTGCTGCTTGTTTTGCCATAGTATATTATATTAAGCCAAAGCCTTTCTATTTTTACCTGTTTTCATCAAGCCGTCATAGTGTCTATTCAACAAATAAGAATTTATTTGCTGCATAGTATCTATTGCCACTCCAACCATAATTAATAGTGAAGTACCTCCAAAGAATAATGCCCATCCAGATTGCACATCCATAAGTTTAACAATTACAGCTGGAAACACAGCTATCAATGCTAAAAAGATAGAACCTGGCAATGTGATTTGCGACATTATTTTATCTAAATATTCAGATGTTTCAGAGCCCGGACGAATTCCAGGAATAAAACCACCACTTCTTTTTAAATCATCAGCCATTTTATTAGTTGGTACTGTAATTGCCGTATAGAAATATGTGAACACAATGATCAATAAAGCAAAAACTACGTTATACCAAAAACCAAAAATATCTGAAAATTGAGTTTGCATCCATTGCCCAACATCACTTGAAGACAATGATTTACCTATCAAACTAGGCACAAACATTATAGCCTGTGCAAAGATAATTGGCATAACACCCGATGCATTTAATTTTAATGGAATATATTGTCTAGATCCAAAAACATTTTTTTCATAGCCACCTGATGCGGTTCTTCTAGCATATTGTACAGCTATTTTTCTAACTGCCATTACTAACATAACCGAAGCTAGTATAATAACAAACCATATAACTATTTCAAAAAGAATCAACATCACATTGTTTCCTTCTAATCTTGATGCTGCATTTTGTAAAAAGGCTTGAGGCATTGTTGCAATAATACCAACCATAATTAATAATGAGATACCATTACCAATACCTTTATCTGTAATTTTTTCTCCTAACCACATTGCAAAAATACAACCGGTTACTAATATTATTACAGATGAGAAATAAAATAATCCACCATGACCTAATAAAAATGCACTTTGAGGTATTCCTAAAGCTGGTAAACTTGCTAAATAACCTGGTGCTTGTACCAAACATATGGCTATTGTTAACCAACGTGTAATTTGATTTATTTTCTTTTGACCACTAGCACCTTCTTTTTGTAATTTCTGTAAATAAGGAATAGCAATTCCCATTAACTGAACCACAATAGAGGCAGAAATGTATGGCATGATACCTAGTGCAAAAACAGAAGCATTGGCAAATGCTCCACCAGTAAATGCGTTAAGCAATCCAAGTATCCCAGAATCAGTGCTGTCTGCTAAACCACCAAGTTGAGCAGCATCTATACCAGGTAAAACAATCTGTGCACCAAAACGATAAACTAGAAGCATACTAAGTGTAAGAAGTATTCTGTTTCTTAATTCTTCTATTTTCCAAACATTCTTTAAAGTCTCTATAAATTTCATGCTAATTATGGTCTTATAAAGCTACTACTTCGCCTCCTGCAGCCTCAATTGCAGCTTTTGCAGAAGCAGTAAATTTATGTGCAGATACTTTTATCTTTGATTTTAATTCTCCTCTTCCTAAAATCTTAACCAGATCATTCTTTCCAGCCAATCTCAAAGAAATAATTGCATCTATATCTAATACGTCTTTTATTTTCTTGTCATCAACCAATTGTTGTAAAGTATCTAAATTGATTCCTTGATACTCTTTACGGTTAATGTTTGTAAAGCCAAATTTAGGCACACGTCTTTGAAGTGGCATTTGCCCACCTTCAAATCCAATTTTTTTAGAGTAACCAGAACGTGACTTTGCTCCTTTGTGACCACGTGTTGCAGTACCACCTTTTCCAGAACCTTGTCCACGTCCTACTCTTTTACCTTGACCTTTAACTGAACCTTCTGCAGGTTTTAAATTACTTAAATCCATTTTTCAGTATTATTATTTTGTTTCTTCAACAGAAACTAAATGTGAAACTTTATTAACCATCCCTAAAATATTAGGCGTGGCTTCATGTTCTACTACTTGACCAATCTTTTTAAGACCAAGAGCTTCTAAAGTTCTTTTTTGTCTTTGAGTACGATTGATTGCGCTTTTAACCTTTGTTACTTTAATCTTTGCCATCTTCTAAATATTAACCGTTAAAAACTTTTTCAAGTGAAACACCTCTGTCTCTTGCAATTGTTTTTGCATCTCTTAATTGAAGTAAAGCATCAAAAGTCGCTTTTACAACATTATGAGGGTTTGAAGAGCCTTGAGATTTTGATAATACATCGTGTACACCTACAGCTTCAAGAACTGTTCTTACAGCTCCACCAGCAATAACTCCAGTACCAGGTGCTGCAGGAATGATATTTACTCTTGCTCCACCATATTTTCCTTTTTGTTCATGTGGTAATGTTTTTTTCACGATAGGAATACGAACCAAATTCTTTTTAGCATCTTCAACAGCTTTTGCTATTGCACTTGCTACATCTTTAGATTTTCCTAAACCGTGACCAACAACACCTGCTTCATCACCAACTACAACAATTGCTGAAAAACCAAATGCTCTACCACCTTTAGTTACTTTGGTAACTCTTTGTACGCCAACTAAACGATCTTTAAGTTCTAATCCACCTGGCTTTACTAATTCTGCACTTTTGTATTTCTGATACATAATTTCTTAAAATTTAAGTCCTGCTTCTCTAGCACCTTCAGCTAATGATTTTACTCTACCATGATATAGGTAACCGCCTCTATCAAAAGCAATAGTTTCTACACCAGCTTTTAACGCTTTTTCTGCAACAGATTTACCTACCAATGCAGCTATTTCTGATTTAGTACCTTTTGCAGAACTAATATCTTTATCTCTTGAAGATGCGGCACTGATAGTTTTACCAGTAACGTCATCAACAATTTGAGCGTAAATCTCTTTATTGCTTCTAAAAACAGATAATCTTGGTCTAGCTTCTGTACCAGAAACTACTTTACGTATTCTGTTTTTAATTCTTATTCTTCTTTGATATTTTGTTAATGCCATAATTTCTTATTATGCTGATTTACCTGCTTTTCTTCTTATCTCTTCACCAACAAATTTGATCCCTTTGCCTTTATAAGGTTCTGGTTTTCTAAAACCTCGGATTTTAGCAGCAACTTGTCCAACTAATTGTTTGTCGTGAGATGTTAACTTAATGATTGGATTCTTACCTTTTTCTGAAACAGTCTCTACTTTAACTTCTGAAGCTAAATCCATAACGATGTTATGCGAAAACCCTAAAGCCAAATCTAATTTTTGCCCTTGGTTTGATGCTCTATATCCAACACCTACCAACTCTAGTTCTTTAGTCCAACCTTTAGACACGCCTTCAATCATATTACGCATTAAAGATCTGTAAAGACCGTGTTTTGCTTTTTGGTCTTTGGACTGAATCGAAATTTTGAGTTAATTCTCCTAATTTTCCCTTTACTGTAACTAAACCGTCGTTAATTTCAACTGTAACTCCTTCTGGAATTGCTACTGGATTATTACCTATTCTTGACATTTCTCTTTCCTTTTAAAAAATTAGTAGACGTAACATAAAACTTCTCCACCTACATTTTCTCTTTGGGCTTGTTTAACTGTCATTACTCCATGAGAAGTAGAAACGATTGCTATACCAAGACCATTAAGTATACGAGGTAATTCTTTTGAACTTGAATATTTACGTAAACCAGGTTTACTAATTCGTTCAATTTTCTTAATTACAGATTCTGTGGTTTCTTTATTGTACTTAAGTGCTATTTTGATAGTGCCTTGTACAGTAGAGTCTTCGAACTTGTAACTTAAAATATATCCTTGATCGAATAATATTTTTGTGATATCTTTTTTAAGATTAGATGCAGGAATCTCAACCACTCTATGGTTTGCAAGAACTGCATTTCTAATTCTAGTTAGATAATCTGATATTGGATCTGTATTCATATATATTAATTTGCGGTTTTGGTTTTCGGTTTTAATACCGAACCTGAAACCAATTTATAATTTTACCAGCTTGCTTTTTTAACTCCAGGAATTAAACCTTTATTAGCCATTTCTCTAAACATTACACGCGAAATACCAAAATTTCTAATATACCCTTTTGGTCTTCCAGTTAATTTACATCTGTTGTGCATACGAACTGGAGAAGCATTTTTTGGTAACTTCTGTAATGCTTCATAGTCTCCAGCTTCTTTTAAAGCTTTACGTTTTTCAGCATACTTTGCTACTGTTTTTGCTCTTTTTACCTCACGGGCTTTCATTGATTCTTTAGCCATATCTTAATTCTTTTGAAAAGGTAATCCTAATTCTGTTAATAATGATTTTGCTTCTTTATCAGTATCTGCAGTTGTTACAAATGTGATATCCATTCCAGAAATTTTGTTTACTTTATCAATATTTATCTCTGGGAAAATGATTTGTTCAGTAATTCCTAAATTGTAATTACCCCTTCCGTCAAAACCAGTTGCTCTAATTCCGTTAAAATCTCTTACTCGTGGTAATGCAGAAGTAATTAAACGGTCTAAAAATTCATACATTCTTTCTCCACGTAAAGTTACTTTTGCCCCAATTGGCATTCCTTTACGCAATTTGAATGATGCAACGTCTTTTTTAGAAATGGTAGCAATAGCTTTTTGTCCAGATATTGTAGTTAATTCTTCAACGGCGTGATCTATTAACTTTTTATCTGCAACAGCAGCGCCACCCCCTTTAGATATTACTATCTTTTTAAGTTTAGGAACTTGCATTACATTATTATAACCAAATTCTTCTGTAAGAGCAGATATCACTCTGCTTTTAAATTCTTCTTTAAGTCTAGGTGAATATGCCATAACTATATTACTTCATTAGATTTTACTGAAAATCTTACTTTCTTATCGCCTTCCATTCTATATCCAACTCTAGTTGTTTCTCCTTTAGAAGTTAACAACGATAAGTTTGAAATATGAATAGATGCTTCTTTTTCAACGATACCGCCTTGTGGGTTTTGTGCGCTTGGTTTAGTATGTTTCTTAACCATATTTATACCCTCAACGATCGCTTTGTTCTTATCTTTTATTACAAGAAGTACTTTACCTTCTGAACCTTTATGGTCTCCAGCTATTACTTTTACTGTATCTCCAGATTTTATTTTAAGCTTTGTCATCTTTTTTAATTTCATTAAAGCACTTCAGGTGCTAATGATTCAATTTTCAT
>JARRKS010000182.1:5923-9158 GCA_037387865.1 Flavobacteriaceae bacterium | reverse complement strand
TTTTAAATAAGAGCTTCCACAATTTAAACTCACACCGCTTTTTACAGCAAGGGCTGAAGCTTCTGCTTGAGTTTTAACAGTTCCATGTCCACCTTCTCCTTTTTGGGTATACAAATCAATAATTGCCCAACAATCACTTAAAACATGTCCTTTAAAATTCCATTCGCCTAACAAAACATCTTCAATTAAATACTTGTTTGCACAGCAAGGTTCTCCATTTGTACTATTGTAAGCACACATTACTGCTTCTACTTTAGCTTCTGTAACCAAAGCTTCAAAAGCCGGAAGATACGTTTCCCATAAATCCTTTTGGTTTGAAATTGCATTAAACTCGTGTCGTGATTCTTCTGGGCCACTATGTACTGCAAAGTGTTTAGCACAAGCAGCCGTTTTTAAATATTTTTCATTATCTCCTTGTAATCCATTTACAAATGCTTTGCCCATTAAGGACATTAAATATGGATCTTCGCCATAGGTTTCTTGACCTCTTCCCCAACGAGGGTCTCTAAAGATATTGATGTTTGGGGTCCAAAAAGTCAGTCCACCATATTGTTTATGATAACCTTTTTCCTTTGCAGCATTATGCATGGCTCTTGCTTCATCAGAAATTGCAGATGATACTCTAAATGCTAAATCACTATCAAAGGTTGCACCTAATCCTATTGCTTGTGGAAAAATGGTTGCCACTCCAGAACGTGCGACACCATGCAAAGCTTCATTCCACCAGCTGTAAGGAGGAATTCCTAAACGGTCAATAGCGTCTGTGTTATGCATCATTTGGTTTGCTTTTTCTTCAAGTGTCAACCTTGAAATGAGGTCATTGACACGGTCTTCCATTGACAACGATGTATCATAAAAAGGAAAGTCTAAAAGTGGTTCTATTATAGTATTGTTTTTATCTCCTTTATTGGAAGCTGAATTGTCTTTACAAGACAATAAAATAAAACAAGAAAATAAAAAGAATGCATAAATTTTTAGTAGTCTCATAGTTGTTTAGTTGGTTTTAAACTGGAATTATTAGTTTATGAGTTATTTCAAATTTCGGATAAATTATTAATAAATGCAATCGATTGCGTTAAATATTTTGTCAATCGGTCTTTTTTTAGTTAATTTACCATTGTTCTAGAATTTGAATACCAAAAAAATAACAAACTAAATGAACAAAATTGCTTTATGTATAATAATATTATTCTTTACTCAATTTAGCCATGCTAATAACGATTATGACCTTTGGCTTCAATATAATTATATTGAAAACAATGACTTAAGAGCAGAGTATTCTAATTTATTAGCTGGTATTCTATCATTTGGTGATTCTAAAACTATAAAAGTAGCTTTTGACGAGTCTAAAAGAGGTCTTTCTGGTTTGTTGGGATCAAAGTTATTACTTCAAGGCAATAAGGATGGTGAAAATTTACTCATTTTAGGTTCAAACGAAAACCTTCCTCAAGACATTAAAGGTGCTCTTGGAGCAGTTTATAACAAAATAAATAATGAAGGATATGTTATAAAAAGCATCTATTTAAAAAATCAAAATCATATTGTAATAACTGGAAATACAGATATTGGAGTTTTATATGGGGTTTTTGCTTTTTTAAGAGAAAGAGGATACGCTGGATTTTCAATTTGGAATTGGCACAAATTACCTGAATATTTAGACCAGCGTTATATTGATTATGCTCGTGCTAATGCCTCAGTCGGTATCAACGGTACAGTATTAACAAATGTAAATGCTAATGCATGGATATTAACACCTCAATATTTAGAAAAGGTTAAAGCCTTGGCAGATACTTTCAGGCCTTATGGTATAAAGGTTTATTTAACAGCCAGATTTTCAGCGCCGATTGAAATTGGTGAACTTGAAACTGCCGATCCATATGACCCTAATGTAATACAATGGTGGAAAGATAAAACGAAAGAAATATATGATGAAATTCCAGATTTTGGTGGGTATTTAGTTAAAGCAAATTCAGAAGGGCAGCCAGGACCAAATGAATATGGTAGAAATCATGTAGATGGAGCCAATATGTTGGCAACCGCTTTAGAACCTTTTGGAGGTATTGTAATGTGGCGTGCTTTTGTATATTCGGAACATGACCCAACAGATAGAGCTAAACAAGCTTATTCTGAATTTGTTCCACATGATGGACAATTTAAAGACAATGTACTAATTCAAGTAAAAAATGGTGCTATAGATTTTCAGCCAAGAGAACCCTTTCACCCTATGTTTGGAGCTATGCCAAAAACGCCTTTGATGATGGAATTTCAAATTACTCAAGAATATTTAGGATTTAGTACTCATTTAGTGTTTTTGCCAAAATTATTTCAGGAAGTTCTGGAAGCAGATACTTATAGAAAAGGGAAAGGTTCAACTGTTGCAAAAGTTATTGACGGTACTTTAGATGCTTACAGAATTACGGGTGTTGCAGGTGTAAGTAATATTGGAACAGATGATAATTGGACAGGTCATCCGTTTCTGCAAGCCAACTGGTATGGCTTTGGTAGACTAGCCTGGAACCCTTATATGGACTCTCGAGATATTGCAGACGAGTGGATTAGAATGACCTTCTCTAATGATGAAGATTTCATTGAACCAATAAAAGAAATGATGATTACTTCTCGTGAAGCTGTTGTCAACTATATGACACCTTTAGGCTTACATCATATCATGGATACAGGTCATCATTATGGTCCTGGACCATGGGTAAGTAATTTATCAAGACCCGAATGGAATCCAGTGTACTATCATAAAGCTGATAGTTTAGGTGTTGGTTTTAATCGTACTAATACAGGTAGTAATGCAACCGGACAATATGCTCCAGAAGTAGCAAAAATGTATAATAATATAGAATCTACACCAGAAAAAGATTTATTATGGTTTCATCATGTAAATTGGGATTATAAACTTAAAAATGGCCATACGCTTTGGGATGGAATGGCATTAAAATATCAGGAAGGTGTTGATCAAGTTAGCGAGATGATTTCTATTTGGAATTCATTGGAAAAGTATGTGGACCCATTTCGTTTCAAAGAAGTTCAAATGTCATTAAGCATTCAACATAAAGAAGCTAAGTGGTGGCGCGATGCATGTTTGCTTTATTTTCAACAATTTTCGGGCAAAGATTTACCTGAAGGTGTTGAGAAACCAACAAAAACTTTAAACTATTTTCAATCGTTAAAATTTCCTTATGCTCCTGGTATTAGACCGAGATGGTAAGTATTAATAAGACCAACT
>JARRKS010000182.1:0-5820 GCA_037387865.1 Flavobacteriaceae bacterium | reverse complement strand
GAAGACAAAACACTTAAAGCCTGTGAAGATATAGGGAAGAATGCGATTCCTTATATTTTTGATTTAAATGATCTAGACAAGATACCTGATCTGGTAAAGGATATTGCAAAGGATGGGACTATTGATATTTTAGTCAATAATGCTGGAATTAACATGAAAAAGGATTTTATAGATGTAACCAATGATGAGTTTCTATCAATTATAAATACAAATGTTTTAAGTGTCTTTGCAATTAGTAGAGAGGTATCTAAAATTATGAAAGAAAATAACAGTGGAAGCATTATAAATATTAGCTCAATGGCGTCACAATACGGATTACCAAAAGTTATTGCTTATTCAGCTAGCAAAGGCGCTATAGAAGCTATGACAAGAGCCATGGCTGTAGAGTTATCACCTTTTGGGATACGTATTAATTGTATAGCTCCAGGTTTTATAAAAACAAATATGTCTTCTAAAGCTTTAGATAATGACCCAGAAAGAAAACAAAGAGTACTCTCAAGAACTCCTATGGGAACTTTAGGAGAACCTTCTAATATTGCGGATGCAGTTTACTTTTATGCTTTACAAGAATCAAGTTTTGTTACTGGTACAGTATTACCAGTGGATGGTGGAAATAGTATAGGATTTTAAATTTTTACAGAAATGATTTTTATGACCAAAACCATGCGTTGGTATGGATTACATGATAGGACTTCTTTGGTAAATATTAAACAATGTGGTGTTACAGGAATTGTTACTGCTCTTCATGATATTCCTGTTGGAGATATTTGGACCGTTGAAAAAATCAATGAAAGAAAAAAATTAATAGAAGATGCTGGTCTGGAATGGAAAGTGGTTGAAAGTTTACCTGTACATGAAGATATCAAAAAACGTAATGGCAAATTCGAAGAGTATATTGAAAATTATAAAGTAAGCTTACATAATTTAGCCAAATGTGGCATAGAAGTAATTACCTATAATTTCATGCCAATTTTAGATTGGGTAAGAACACATCATGATTACAAAAATACAGATGGAACCAAATCTTTATATTTTCATAAAGATGCTTTTGTATATTTTGATGTTTTCCTGTTGAAAAGACCTAATGCCAAAGCAGCATATTCAGCTGAACAAATTAATAGGGCTGTCGTTTACGGAAAACAACTTTCAAAAAGCGAAAAAAGAAAGTTATTCAAAAATGTTTTATTAGGTCTTCCAGGAAGTCAAGAGAATTTTACATCAAATCAAATATTAACATTACTTGAAGAATATTCACACGTTGGTGAAAATGAATTACGCCAAAGTCTTGTTCATTTTTTAAAAGAAGTAGCTCCAGTTGCACAAAAATTAGGTTTAAAACTAGCTATACATCCAGACGATCCACCATATTCGGTTTTGGGTTTACCAAGAATTGTAAGTACCCAAAAAGACCTTGAATTTATTTTAGATCAAGTTCCAATAGAAGCTAATGGATTGTGTTATTGTACCGGGTCATTAGGTGCTCATCCCTCAAATGATTTATTAAACATTTTAAATAAAACATCATCTCGTGTGCATTTTTTACACTTAAGAAATGTTATTAAAGATATAGATGGAAATTTCAAAGAATCTGATCATCTATATGGTGACAATAAAATGGAAAAAATAGTTGAGAAAATTTTAAATATGATGCAAGAAAAAAATCTTAGTATTCCAATGAGACCTGATCATGGGTTTCTTCACTCTATTGAAAAGAAAGAACTTTATCCAGGCTATTCACTTATTGGAAGACTAAAGGGGCTTGCTGAAATTACCGGATTAGAATTAGGAATAAGTTATAAATTATCGAATTAAAAATTATGAAAATGAAAAAAGTAATGACACTGCTTTTTATTGCAGTAATGATAATAGGTTGTAGTAGTGATAGCGGTTCTGGACCAACTGTTGGCGGCCCATCTGGTGGAGGTGGAAATGGCGGAGACGGAAATGATGGTGGAGAAACTACAGAATTTTTAAAAGATATAGCAAATTTCCCAATTGGAAATATTGTTTCAGCCCAAAAATTAAATTCCTCTTCGTCTGACAACCTAGGATTCAAAGAAGTTTTATTGGATGAATTCAACAGTATTACTGCAGAAAATGATATGAAGGTTAGCAATATGTTTATAAGCCCTACTCGCGTTCATGGTCATACACTTGCTTGGCATAATCAACAACCTAGTTGGTTCAATTCTTTTTCTGGAACAGATGAAGAATTTGAAACTGCAGTAATGGATTATATTACGGCTACAGTAACTCATTTTGCAGAAGAAAAGGACAGCAATGGAAATTCTATCGTTGCAAGTTGGGATGTTTTTAATGAAGCTTTTGACCCAAATGCATCATCAAATGTATTATTTACAAAAATTGATGATGTCGTAGCAAAATGTTTTACAGCTGCTAGAGCAGGTGATCCAGATGTTAAATTATTTTACAATGATTATAATATTGCTGGAAGTCCTGATAAACGTAACAATATTATTAATATGGTTGATGATTTAATATCCAGAGACATCCCTATAGATGGAATTGGTATGCAAATGCATTTAAACCATGATTGGCCAACATCAGATCTTCCTTCTGCAATTCAAGATATTGCCAATACAGGTCTATTAGTACACATTTCAGAGTTAGATGTAAAAGTTAATTATGGAGGTGGACAAACAAGTTTGACAACAGATAGAGCTCAAGCACAAGCAAATCAATATCAAAATGCCGCCTATTACTTCACAACAATAGTTCCCGCAGCACAACAACACGGTATTACTATTTGGGGTTTTAGAGATCAAGATAGTTGGATAAATAATGATTGGCCATTATTATTTGATAATAACTTTAACCCAAAACTTGCTTATGATGGTTTTGTTGAAGGATTAAAAGGAAATGCTGTTAATTAAAAATTGTCCTTTTTAACAACAAGAGTATTTTAAATAACTTTCTGTTGAATCATAAAAAGTTTTATTTGTCCATAAATAATTCAACTCTCTTTTTTTGAGAATATAAAGTTGTATTTAATATTATAAATAAAAAATTAGATGAATAATATTTAATCATACTATAGAAATTCGTACAAATACGAGCCTTTTTTAGATGAACTCATATCTTTTTCATCCAAACGTTTTACAATATTCATGGTATTTATTTTAGTTGTAAAATTACGCTTGTCTAATTTAGTATCTAATATTGCTTCAAAAAGTGTTCTTAATTGCAACATTGTAAACTTTTTTGGTAATAGCTTTAATTCTTGAGGTTGTGTTTGAGCTTTATAACGTAATCTTTTTAAAGCACGTTCTACCATCATGTTATGATCAAAAATTAATACTGGAAACGCATTAATTGGAAACCATTTAGCTTCGAAACTTTTCTCTAATTCCCATTTTTGGTCAACCATATTTAGTAGAGCAGAAAATGCAACAGAAATTGTTCGTTCTGCTGGATCACGATTAACTTCACTATAGGCTTCTAATTGCTCTAAATAAATATTTTCCAAGCCAGTTAAAGTTTTTAATACCCTTTTTGCTGAAGCAGTAAGTGTTTCATCTTTCTTTAAAAAGCCTCCCATTAAAGACCACTTACCAATTTCCGGTTTTATGGCTCTTTTTACTAATAAAATCTTCAAACCTTCATTATCAAACCCAAAAATAATGCAGTCTACTGCTACTATAAGTTTGTCTTCAGAATCGTATTTATAAATCATATGTTCAAATGTATCATTTATTTTACTATTTTTACAAGTGTTAAAATTACACTTAATAATTATGAAAGCTAAAATTATTCCATTCGTTATCCTCATTTCTTGTGTAACATTTGCACAAAATGTAAAAATCACAATTCAAGAGTCAAAAGCCAAAGACACTATAAGCAAGCACATATATGGACATTTTGCAGAACATTTAGGTCGTTGTATTTACGGAGGTATATATGTTGGCGATAATGAAAAGATTGAAACCAACAAAGATGGAGTGAGAAGCGACATTATTGATGCATTAAAAGAATTACAAATTCCCAATTTACGTTGGCCTGGTGGCTGTTTTGCAGATATGTATCATTGGAAAGATGCTATTGGACCAAAAGACCAACGTAAACATATAGAAAATGTTTCTTGGGGTAATGTTAGAGAAGATAATGGTTTTGGTACTCACGAGTTTTTAAATTTATGTGAAGAAATAGGAGCAGAACCGTATTTAGCAGTGAATATGAATTCTGGGTCAGAGCGAGAAGCAGTAGAATGGGAACAGTATGTTAATAATGCAAATGGTTCAAGTTACTTAACAGATTTAAGAGCAGAAAATGGTCGTGACAAACCATGGAATGTAAAATATTGGGGAATTGGTAATGAATCTTGGGATTGTGGTGGTGATATGACAGCAGATTATTACTCCAATCTATATAAAAGATACGCTAGAGCTATGACGAGTTATTCCAATACTGAAGGGTTATATAGAATTGCCGTTGGACCTGGCTCGGATGATTATGAATGGACAGATACGGTTATGAAAAATATTCCGTTAAAATCAATCGAAGGCTTGTCTGTTCATCACTATTCTGTTTTTGATTGGAGCAACAAGGGATCATCATTTGAATTTACAGATGAAGAATATTTTAAAACTATGAGACGTGCTTGGTTTATAGAAGAATTTATTACCAAGAATAACGATATTATGGACAAATACGACCCTGGAAAAAAAGTAGGGCTTATAGTTGATGAATGGGGTGGATGGTATGAAGTAATGCCAAACACGAACGCAGCGTTTTTACATCAACAAAACACCATTAGAGATGCCATGATTGCAGGATTATCACTTAACGTATTCAACAATCATGCAGACAGAGTACATATGGCAAATTTGGCGCAGACAGTTAATGTGCTACAAGCTATCATTCTTACTGAAGAAGAAAAAATGATTCTAACACCAACATATCATGTAATGAATATGTATAAGGTGCATCAAGATGCTTTATTGTTGCCAACTAAAGTTGAAAATAACCCTGATTATAATGGCCTTTTGGCCTTATCAGTTTCGGCTTCTAAAAGTGATGACGGAAAAATTAATATTTCACTAGTAAACATTGATATTAGCAAAACTATTGAAGTTGAAATTGATGCAGATAAAATTTCAAATGTTTCAGCACAAATATTAACCTCAAAAAAGGTACAAGATCATAATACATTTGATAATCCAGATAAAGTTAAACCAACACAGTTTAAAGATTTTAAAGTTAAGAACGGAAAAATACTCGTTAAAATTCCACCAATTTCTGTTTTAGTATTTGAAGGACAATAAATCATAAAAATGAACATAACAATGAAGACAAAATCTAATTTCTTTTCAATATTAATTTTTGTTGCCTTGATTTCCTTTTCAGGAATTAGCCAAAGCAAAAAAGCCAAAGCACCTATATTTTCCGAATTCACTTATCAAGGAAACGATCAAGTTTATAAAGATTTTCCGCTGGCAGAAGATGAGTTTTACAGCCCAATCTTACAAGGTTGCTATCCCGACCCAGCTATTACACATAAAGGAGATGATTATTATATGGTTTGCTCTTCATTTGCTATGTTTCCAGGTGTGCCTAATTTTCATTCTAAAGACCTAGTGAATTGGACAGATTTAGGAGGCGTACTTGATGATGTGTCAGAATTTAATCCCCACGATACAGGCATTAGCGGAGGTGTTTATGCACCAGGAATAACTTACAACCCACACAACGATACATTTTATATGATTGTAACAGCGTTTTCAGGTGGACTTGGTAATATTATTGATAAAACTAAAGATCCTACACAAGGTTGGGGAAGTCCGATCAAATTAGGTTTTGGCG
>JARRKS010000181.1:709-4395 GCA_037387865.1 Flavobacteriaceae bacterium | reverse complement strand
AGAGCTATATATAAAAATAAAACCACAATTATCTTCTAATATTGAAAGCCTGAAAATATATTCTATTGATGGTAAACTGGTTGAAAGCAGAGATAAATTAGAATCGGTTCAAGGAGAAATTAATGTAGATATCTCTAGATTGAGATCTGCTATCTATTTTATGAACGTCATCACTGAAGATGATAGACAAGCAACTTATAAAATTTTAGTGAAGTAACAATTATTGCAAAACAACATCACTGTATTTTGCATTAACAACAATGGTTTTGTTGCTTTCTGAATTTCCAGAGGAGAAAGAAGTTATAGTAGGTTTTGATTTGTTTCCAGGATGCTTTAAATGTGAACGGTTACCTTGATATTGCAAATTATAATCATTATTTGTAGGCAAATAAATTTTTGCATCACTATTCTCAATAACCAATGTAAGATTATTGAAAGCAGTATCTATCTTACCTATCTCAAAATCACCAAAACTTCCACTAATAGTAGCATTACCTGTCAATTCATTTAGTATAAGATTAGATGAATTTGAATTGAGTATTAACTTATTGACATGCTTTAATTGGGCACTTTCAACAAAATTTAATTTTAATTCACCTAAATTCCAATTGGTAATAATAACAGGAGAATAGGAAGCATTGATGGAAGTTTCTCTTCCATCAATGCTGTTCGCTATTAAAGTTGTATATGCCAAATCTGCTTTTGCATTGTGAATTACAGATGCAAATTTAAGCTCACCATGACGTACATTCATTTTAAGTTTGGCCTTTTTGGGCATCTTAATTTTGATAGTCTTGATTACTTTAGTGCTTTTTGCTTCATGTATCCTTTTTACACGCTCTTCTTGTCTTTTCTCCATTTCTCTAACTCTTTCTTCTTGGCGTTCGGCAAGTACCTCGTGTCTTTTTTCTAACTCTTTCTGTCTAGCTTCAAGTCTTTTTTCTCTTTCTTCCATTCTTTTTTCAAATTCTTTTCCAAAACGCTCTCCATACTCTTCTCCCCATTTTTCCATTTTTTCAGCCCAATCACCTTCCTCCAATCGTTTTGCATACTCTTCTCCCCATTTTTCCATGTCTTTAGCATATTTTTCGCCAAATTGCTCACCAAATTTTTCTCCAAACTTCTCACCCCAAGCTTCCATTTCTTTAGAGTACTTTTCAAAATCGGTTTTTGCGAATTCTTTTGCCCAAGCTTTCATTTTTTCTTTGTATTCTTTACCATACTTTTCTTCGTATTGTTTACTCCATTCCGTCAAATATTTCTCTCCATCTTTTTTATAGGCTTCAGTATCAAATCTTACATTCTCAATACCTTCTGGTAACTCCGGAAGTTCAGGCATCTCTGGCATAACAGGTAACTCTGGTATTTCAAAGTTAAATTCAGGTACTTCAGGCATTTCTGGCATTTCTGGCATTTCTGGTATTTCGGGAAAGTCTGCCATTTCAAATTGTAAATCATGTAAGGCATCAAAAGCAAATTCGTTTGCAAAATTGAAATCCCAATCAAACGATTCATGTGATCCATGTGTGGCTATCGTAATATTGTCTCCAGAACCTTCAATTTCTACGTCCCAGTTATCCAATACTCTTTGAAGCTCTTCTTGGGTAAGTTCACTACTTTCTACATAGGCTTCAATCTCAACAATATCTTTGTTCCATGTATCGATTTCGATATTGGTGAAATTGGTGTTTAAATTAATTATTGCTTCCTTATCTGCTTTTATAGATTGTGAAGCTTTTTCTAGTTTTTGCTGTGCATTTGTAGTAAACGCAAACATAAATGCTAGAACAATTGGTATATAATTATACTGTTTCATTTTTTGATTATTTTTTTAATGTGTTATAACTGCGATTCTGCATAAGTACCTTCAGAATTATTAAATTCATTTAATTTGTCTCTTAAGCGATACAATAGATTTAAACGAAGTTTAAGATTGTCTATTAGTGCATTTACAGTAAGCTCATTTGGTCCATTCTCAATAAGTTCTTTAGACAAACGGCCATATTCGTTATTCAACTCTTCTAGTTTTGACAAATAACCATCAAAAAGTTCTTTACTTTCTGGTGTAATCTTCATTTTAGAGAGCTCATAATTAATACTCGCTAAATAGTAATCTTCAACTTTTTTCATTTGTGGAGATACGTCCTTAAGCGTTTTGGTTTCAACTACAACTGATTTGTTTTCAGGGATTACTTCTGAAGTAGTATTTGGACTAAATAGCCTATAGCCTCCAAAAGTTAATCCGAATAATAGAACAATTGTTGCTGCAATATTTAAAAAAGTAAACGTGCCTTTTGTTTTAGACAATGGAAATTCTTTATCCAGTTTTTTCAAAAATCTGGTTTCGTGCCCTTTAGGCATGTCTACTTTTTCCAATTGCTTATTTTGCTTTACTAATTCTCTAATATCTTGTGCCATCTTTCTCCAGTGTTAAAAGTTTTTGCAATTTTACTTTACCTCTTGATAATTGTGTACGAGATGTAACTTCGGAAATGTCCAATATTTCAGAAATCTCTTGATGATCATAACCTTCAATTAAATAAAGTGTTACAACATACTTGTACTTATCCGGCAATTTTTCTATTGCTTCTTTTACTTCTTCTATTGTAATTGTATCTTCAACCAACCATTTGTCATTATCTGTATCTACAACTTTTAGGTGTCTTTCTTCAAGGTCAACCAATTGTTGCTTTTTAGATTTTAAAAAATCTATACATTTATTAATAACAATACGTTTCAGCCATGCTCCAAAAGTAACTTCGTTTTTAAACTGATGAAGTTTAGAAAATGCTTTTATAAAAGCATCTTGCAGTACATCTTCTGCATCCATATCATCTTTTACAAACCGTTTGGCAACAATATACATACCATTGCAGTACTGGTTGTATAACTGCATTTGTGCCTTACGGTCATTTTGTTTGCATTTTTCAATGATGTCTACTTGAAACATGCGCAATTTACTTTTGGTTTTTAGCTAGTTCAGTATTAAAGACGAGACAAATTATAATGTGTTGCAAAAAGATACATATTTTTTACAGTTTATAAGAAGTTAAATAATTTTTCGTTAGCATTATAACATAAATTACTTTTAAAGTATCTTTGATAATCTAAATCTCACTGACAAATGGTAAATAAATTTTTAAAATGGCTAATGCTCTTTTTAGTTGTTATAGCCATTGGTCTGTTTTGCTATTCCTATTTAAATGATGGGTTATTTAAAAAACCATTAAGTCCAAAGGATACGGTTGAATTTAAATTAAATGATTTGGAGTTAGAGGTGTTTTACAATAGACCTTCAAAACGAGGTCGTGAAATATTTGGTGCTTTAGTGCCTTACAATCAAGTATGGCGTACTGGTGCTAATGAGGCAACTACATTTGAAACCAATAAAAATCTAAAAATAGGCGTAGATTCTCTTAAAGCTGGTATTTACACGCTTTGGACGATTCCAAATGATACGTCGTGGAATGTGATCTTTAATTCAAAACAATATCCTTGGGGCGTTGATGAGACCATGAAACCTATGAGAGATTCCGTTTTTGATGTTATAAATTTATCTGTTCCAGTAGAAAAATTAAACCATAGAGTTGAACAGTTTACAATATCTTTTGATAACTCTACAGATAACCTATCTTTAACTATGGCTTGGGACGACACAAAAGTTTCGGTTCCATTAAAATAATTTT
>JARRKS010000181.1:0-620 GCA_037387865.1 Flavobacteriaceae bacterium | reverse complement strand
GCTTGTTAAAGGTATTTTTAAAAAAGATATTACTGCATTAAGTCAAGCAATAACTTTAGTAGAAAGTACCAATGAAAGTCATTTAGAAAAAGCTAATTCTATTATTAAAGCGTGTTTACCAAAAGCCAATAAATCTATACGTATTGGTATAACTGGAGTACCAGGAGTAGGAAAAAGTACGTTTATAGAAGTTTTTGGCAAACATCTCACAGCTTTAGGAAAAAAAGTTGCTGTTCTTGCTATAGATCCTAGTAGCTCATTAACTAAAGGTAGTATCCTGGGTGATAAAACAAGAATGGAAGCTCTGGTTAAAGATCCTAATGCTTTTATTAGACCTTCTGCTTCTGGAGAATCTCTAGGAGGTGTAGCCAGAAAAACTCGTGAAACCATTATTCTTTGTGAAGCTGCAGGATTTGATACCATCATTATTGAAACAGTTGGTGTCGGTCAAAGTGAAACGGCTGTTCATAGTATGGTCGATTTCTTTTTGCTACTGAAATTATCAGGTGCTGGAGACGAACTACAGGGAATTAAACGCGGTATTATTGAAATGGCAGAGGCCATTGTAATTAATAAGGCAGATGGTGACAATATTAAAAAAGCAAAACTTGCAAAAGTAG
>JARRKS010000180.1:0-3703 GCA_037387865.1 Flavobacteriaceae bacterium | reverse complement strand
GATAAACTAATTGCTAATAATAAATTGGACGTGTCTAAAATTGAAGGAAAATGGGAAACTTTTTTAATTCAAACAATAAATAATCCATTTAATGGTGTAAATGAAGCTCTGGTTATAGTTGGTAGTGACAAACGTGGAGCTATTTATGGTATGTTTGATGTATCCTATGAAATGGGTGTTTCACCATTATATTTTTGGTGTGATGTTCCTATAAAGAAAAAAGAAAATGTTTTTGTAAAAAGAGGTACTCAAACAAAAGGAACACCAAAAGTAAAATATCGGGGCATCTTCATCAATGATGAAGCGCCTTCATTAACTAACTGGGTCTATCCTAGATATGGTGGTTTCAATGCACAATTCTATGATCAGGTTTTTGAAATGATTCTTCGTATGAAAGGTAATTATTTATGGCCAGCCATGTGGCAACCAAGGGCTTTTTACGCTGATGACCCTCAAAACGGAATATTAGCAAATGAGTACGGAATTGTAATGGGGACATCACATCACGAACCCTTGGCACGTGCACATGCCGAATGGAAACCTCCTTATGCAAAAGGAGATTGGAATTATGCTACAAACAAAGAAGAATTAACAGAATTTTGGACAGGCGGTATGGAGCGCGCAAAAGATTGGGAGTCTTTAATCACACTAGGTATGCGTGGTGATGGTGATGAAGCAATGAGTGAAGAAACCGCAACAGAATTACTGGAAACCATTGTAAAAGACCAACGCAAAATAATTGCAAATGTTACAGGTAAACCCATTGAAGAAACACCTCAAATGTGGGCATTATATAAAGAAGTAATGGATTACTATGACAAAGGAATGCGTGTACCAGATGATGTTACCATTTTATTATGCGATGATAATTGGGGAAACATTAGAAAATTACCCGAACTAGATGCTGAACCTAGAAGTGGTGGTTATGGTATCTATTATCATTTTGATTATGTTGGTGGACCTCGAAATTATAAATGGATAAATACCAATCAAATTGAGCGCGTTTGGGAACAAATGCATTTAGCTTATGAACACGATGTAAAAAATATATGGGTTGTAAATGTTGGCGATATCAAACCTATGGAATTCCCAATTGAATTCTTTTTGGATTATGCATGGGATCCAGATAAATGGACTGCCGATAACCTACAAGACTATTATATAGAATGGGCTACAAAACAATTTGGTAGTCAGCATGCAAAAGAAATTGCTGAATTAGTAAAAACGTATACAAAATACAATGCACGCAGAAAACATGAGTTGCTTAACATTCCAAAGTATAGTTTAACTCATTATAATGAGGCAGATAATATGCTTGCTGATTTTAAAGCTTTGGAAGAAAAGACTTTAGCACTTAAAGAAAAATTGCCTAAAGAATATTTAGATGCTTATTATCATTTAGTAGAGCATCCTGTAGTTGCTTCTGCTAAACTGAACGAGCTTTACATAGCTGCAGAAAAGAATAAAATGTATGCAGAGCAAGGAAATCCAATTGCTAATGATTATGCTCAAAAAGTAAAAGATCTATTTGTAAAAGATTCTTTAATGACAAGATATTATCATGAAGAGTTAGCTGATGGAAAATGGAATGGCATCATGTCACAAACTCATATTGGCTACAGATATTGGCAACAACCTAGACATAATAATATACCCAGAACAGTTTTATTAGAAACAGATTCAACAGGCAATACGGATGTTATAAAAAACGAGATTATAAATGATTCTTCAATAATAGACATTCCAAATGAAGCAAAAGGTTTTATTGAAAATGACGGTTACATTTCAATAGAAGCCAATCATTACTCAAGTAAATCAGAACCACAACCATTTAAATGGAAGGTAATTGAAAATTTAGGAAAAACAGGTTCATCGGTTATTTCAATTCCCATAAAAGAAGGACGAGTTGCACTTAATGAAAACTCTCCTAAATTATCATACGAAGTATTTTTTAGAAATAAAGGAAAAGCAAAGGTTCATGCTTATTTTTCACCAACACTCAACTATTCAACAAGAGAAGGTATGTATTATGGATTGTCGTTTGATGATGAAAAACCAATACAGATAAATTATGATTCTGATCCTTATATCTTTAATTATAATGGAAAAGTACCAAGTAAATGGCATGATAATGTATCAGATAATATTAAAATCATTACTACAGAATTTGAAATTGATGAAGCTGGAAACCACACTTTAAATTACTTTAGGGTTGATGAAGGTTTAGTCCTTCAAAAAATAGTAATAGAAACAAGTGAAAATGGCTTACCTCCAAGCTATCTAGGACCTCCTGAAAGTTTATATAAACAATAAATCCTTCAAACAATATTAACTAAAAAGAGCTTCAAAATTTTGAAGCTCTTTTTTAATTTATTTTGAAAATTAAATTATCCATTAAAATACAAATACGCTGCAACAATAAGTACGCAAACAATAACAGACCATACCACGTCACTCATAGTGTAGCTAGCTTTTGTATCTGCTTTTTGCTCTGCAGATACAGTTCCAAATGTCAACCCTTTAATCCTATCATAAGAAGGAGCAGGTGACATATAACTAACTATGACCATAGTAGCTCCAGAAACAATTAATATTAATAAACTATAATACTGGAAAAAGATGTTATTGATGATCCAAAAGAAAGAACCTTCTTCATAAGCATATCCTGAAAGCGTAACGGGAGTATCGATTATCAATCGGAATAATCCCATAGCAAAGCCAACAATCAATGCTGATAAAGCTCCTTTCGTATTAAGTCTCTTATTAAAAATACCAAAGAAAAAGACAACAAAAATTGGAGGTGCTAAATAGCCTTGCACACTTTGAAGATAATCGTAAAGTCCTCTACTACCTTGTATAACAGGAATCCACAACAAGCCAATAACTACCATAACTGCAGTTGCCATACGGCCAATTCTTACCAATTCTTTTTCGGAAACGTTCTTTTTGAATTTAGAATATAAATCCATAGTAAATAATGTAGACGAAGCATTGAATACACCTGCTAAAGAACTCATTAATGCTGCTAACAATCCAGCAACAACAATACCTCTAATTCCAGCTGGTAGAACAGAAGCGACCAACAATGGAAAAGCTTGTTGTGCATTGGCTGTAACGATATTTCCATTTTGGTCCAACATAGCATTTGCAATGTTTGGCATTTTACCACTGGCAGCCAAAGCAAAACAAATTATACCTGGAATGATAAAAATAAACACAGGTAATAATTTAAACAAGGCTGCTGCTATAGTGCCTCTTCGGGCTTGAGTTAAATTAGCAGACCCTAGCATTCTTTGCACAATATATTGGTCTGTACACCAATACCACATGCCTATAATTGGTGCACAAAAAAGCATTCCTAACCACGGATAATTGCTATTGAAATACCAAGCCATTTGTGTATTGTTGTTAATAGGAGCCCAAACACCTTCTATTCCATCTGGAACCAAAGGTTTCCACAAATTGAACATCTCTGAACCTGCAATGCTCTTCAACTCATCCCAGCCTCCTAAAGCTTCTAAACCGTACCAAGTGACCAATGCAGAACCAACAATCAATATTACTGTTTGTATGGTTTCTGTGTAAGCAACTGCACGAAGTCCACCCAAAATAGTATAAATTCCTGTGAGGATAATGACCAAAATGGAACCTATCCAAAAACTATCTAATCCCATAAAACTAACTTCAGGAATCAATACACCAA
>JARRKS010000179.1:0-3713 GCA_037387865.1 Flavobacteriaceae bacterium | reverse complement strand
TGATACAGAAGAGGAAGTCGTCAATTATAACCCTAATTTATACATTTCAAATTTTTTCAATTCGCAGAACGATGCTGTTCTAAATAACAATCCAATTACAAATGGTACATTATATCAAAATTCAATACCTCAAGAAATTGTTTTTGCCAGAGTAGAAAATCAATATGGCTGTTTTAATATTGTTGAGACTACATTAGATATTTCTAACAATCCTATTAATGTACAACCTTATAATGTTTGTGACGAAGATGAAATAGATGGCCATTCAACTTTTGACTTAAATGTTTTAAGAATGCAAATCCAAGCAAATGTTCCTCCTTCTGCAAGTATTTTCTTCTTCGAAACAGATGAGGACGCTTTAAATGAAGCGAATACAATTGATGGCAATTACATCAATACAGTTCCTTATAATCAAACTGTTTATGTAAAAGTTCTGAATAATAATCAATGTTATGCGCTTACAACTGTAGAATTGAATGTACTTTTTACACCAGAATTATTACCAGATGATAGTATTATTTATTGTCTAAATTCTTTTCCAGAATTCATAACGCTACAAGCTGGTATCCTTAATGATTCTTCTTCAAATTATACGTATCAATGGTTTTTAGATAATATACTATTAAGTGAAACAACTGCCTCTATTAACGTTACTGATGTTGGTATTTATTCCGTTGTAGCTAATTATTCAAACGGATGTTCTCAATCAAGAACTATTACTGTTAATCCATCTAATGTGGCTACAATAACAAATGTCTCTGTGCAGTAATTGTCACCAAATAATTCAATTACTATAAGTGTTTCTGGAGAAGGTAATTATCATTATTCACAAGATCATGGTTTATTTCAAGATAGTAACACATTTGAAAATGTGAATGCTGGTTTCCATACAGTATATGTAAGAGATAAAAATGGTTGTGGAACTGTTGAGCAATTGGTTTCTGTATTAGGTTTTCCAAAATTCTTCACACCCAATGGAGATTCTTATCAAGACACTTGGCAACCACTTGGAGCAAATATTCAATTTAATTCCAATCTTGTTGTAAATATTTATGACCGATTTGGTAAATTACTAAAAGAAATAAGATCATCAGGTGATGGATGGAATGGAACATTTAATGGGGATTTATTACCAACAGATGATTATTGGTATGTTGTTTTATTTCCTGATGGAAAAGAATATAGAGGACATTTTGCTTTAAAAAGATAATTGATGAAATTCAAATTAGAATCAGATTTTAAACCTACAGGTGATCAGCCTGAAGCTATTCAACAGCTGGTGAACGGTATTAATTCTGATGAAAAATATCAAACTTTACTTGGTGTAACTGGTTCTGGAAAAACGTTTACAGTAGCCAATGTTATACAAGAAGTGGAAAGACCAACATTGGTTTTGGCACACAACAAAACTTTGGCTGCCCAATTGTATTCAGAATTCAAGCAATTCTTCCCAAAAAATGCTGTAGAATATTTTGTATCATACTATGATTATTACCAGCCTGAAGCATATATCCCAGTTTCTGGGGTTTATATTGAGAAAGATTTGTCAATAAATGAAGAGATTGAAAAAATGAGGTTGAGTACAACCTCTTCCCTGCTTTCTGGTCGTCGTGATGTAATTGTTGTAGCTTCAGTGTCTTGTTTGTATGGTATTGGCAATCCTGTTGAATTTCAGAAGAATGTTATTTCTTTAAAACGAGATCAAATAATTTCAAGAACCAAACTTCTTCATCAATTAGTTCAAAGCCTATATTCAAGAACCGAAGGGGAATTTAATCATGGCAATTTCAGAATAAAAGGTGATACAGTAGATATCTTTCCTAGTTATGCAGATGATGCATTTAGAATTCATTTTTTTGGGGATGAAATTGAAGATATTGAAGCTTTCAATATTCAAACAAATCAAGTTATTGAAAAATATGATCTACTTAATATTTATCCCGCCAATATGTTTGTAACATCACAAGATGTTCTTCAAAATGCAATAAAAGATATTCAAGATGATTTGGTAAAACAGTATGATTATTTTAAAGAAATTGGCAAACATCTGGAAGCAAAACGCTTAAAGGAACGTACCGAATTTGATTTAGAAATGATTCGTGAATTAGGCTATTGTTCTGGTATTGAAAACTACTCACGCTATCTTGATGGGCGAGAAGCCGGATCTCGACCGTTCTGTTTGCTTGATTACTTTCCAGATGATTTTCTAATGGTTGTTGACGAAAGCCATGTTACTATTTCACAAGTTCATGCTATGTATGGAGGCGATAGAAGCCGAAAAGAGAATTTGGTTGAATATGGTTTCAGACTTCCAGCCGCAATGGATAATAGGCCTTTAAAGTTTGAAGAATTTGAGGCTTTACAAAATCAGGTGATTTATGTAAGTGCAACTCCAGCCGATTATGAACTACAGAAAACCGATGGTATTTATATTGAGCAAGTCATTAGACCAACTGGTTTGCTTGACCCAGAAATTGAAGTCAGGCCTAGTTTAAATCAAATCGATGATTTAATAGAAGAAATTCAGCAACGTGTTGAAAAAGACGAACGAACGCTTGTAACAACGCTTACCAAAAGAATGGCAGAAGAATTAACTAAATATCTTACTAGAATTCAAGTGAGATGTAGATATATTCATAGTGATGTTGATACATTAGAACGTGTTGAGATTATGCAAGATCTTCGTAAAGGATTGTTTGATGTTTTGGTAGGTGTAAATCTATTACGCGAAGGCTTAGATTTACCTGAAGTATCCTTGGTTGCAATTTTAGATGCTGATAAGGAAGGTTTTTTACGTTCGGCACGTTCTCTTACACAAACTGTTGGTAGAGCTGCACGGCACTTAAATGGAAAAGCCATAATGTATGCTGATAAAATAACCAATAGCATGCAAAAAACAATTGACGAAACAAATTACAGAAGAGAAAAACAAATAGCCTATAATACAAGTAATAATATTACACCTCAAGCTTTAAATAAAAGTTTAAACAATGCACTTTCTAAAAACTCTGTTAGTACTTATTACTATGAATTGGAAGCCCAAAAAGCTGCCGAACCAGAAAGTGAATATCTGTCTAAATCTGAATTAGAAAAGAAAATTAGGGAAAAGCGTAAAGCGATGGAACTTGCAGCAAAAGCTCTAGATTTTATAGTCGCTGCGAAATTAAGAGATGAAATTAAAAATTATAAAAACAAATTAGATAAACTTAAAGTTTAATTGTATTGCGTTTTAAATATATCTATCAAGACATCTGGCGGTACAATTTTATTAGGAAAACTTTCCATCAGATAAAGTACTTTGGTAATTGATTCATGGCTTAAACCCATTCTTAATCCAAAGTTATACAATTTTATAACTTCTTTAGAAGTGTTTTCATTATCAATATTCATCAATAAAACCAATCTGTGAAATTGTACAATACGTTCACTATGCGATTTTAAATGTGTATATGTTACTGGATGCTCTATTAAATAATCAAAATCTTCACGAGATATCTGAAGTTGCTTGGCAACACCCAATAAAAAATTATACTCAATTTGCTTTAAGTTGTCTTCCCCTTTAGCAAAGGAAATCATCTCCGAAAGGAGACTTAACTTTTCGACCCTATTTATCATTTTTGAGAGAGGATTAATAATTATACTGTAAAGGTAAGCAGAATCACTCTTTTATCATCGTCTATAAATTGTATCTGGTCGAAAAATGAATTACCTTT
>JARRKS010000178.1:0-3735 GCA_037387865.1 Flavobacteriaceae bacterium | reverse complement strand
CATTAATTTTCATTATAATAAATTTACATTTCGTTTTCCTTTATTTCAATGGAACTAAATTAATTGGCCCTAAAAGTCCAGATGGCATTGGTTCCCACTTTTTGGCATCAAACTTTTGGTAATCTTTATCAACCATATTTATTTCATAAAAGTTTTTCCATTCCTCTCCTTTTAGTTCCATTGCACGAATTCGATTGGCCGATAAATTTGTGACTTCAAATATTAGTTTGTTTTTTCCTTTTTTTAGTTCGCCAATATTGATTTCATAAGGATTTGCCCATAAAGTACCAATGTACAAACCATTAACCCAAATTTTAGCACTTTCCCTAACATCTCCAAGTTTTAAAAGCCAATTTTTAACATTCATATCCGGGTTTTCTATCTCAATCTCATACAAAGCAGTACCCGAAAATTCCTCTGCTTCTTTATTAATTTTTGTCCATGAATATAATTCAGTAATAGAAATTTCTTCTGGTAAGTTTGGTCCACCTTTAATAAAGGAAATACCCCAATTTCCATTTATTGGATATTGCTTATCTGAAATGTCAAAATATTTCCAATTAGGAATATTCTTAAAGTTGCCTGTTTTTAAAAATAATGCTTCTCCTGACTTAATTTGTACTTTAACTTTTGTGGAGTTTTTAACTTTATCTAAAATAGCTTTACCGTAAATATTTGTTTTAGGATCGTAAATTGTTACTTCGTCTACCAATGCATTAATTGGAATAAATTGATCTATATAGTTTGAAGTATGGTTTACCAAATAATAAATTTTACTTCCGTCAATATCCCTTCGAATATATTTCAATCCTGTATTTACAAGAGTTTCCGGATATGATTTGGCATTTTCTAACTGAGAATAAATACTTGCTGAATTAACTAAATTAGGTTGATTATCATTTATAAACTGCTCTAATATTTCATTTTGTTTTTTATATTCATAAAAACCTGGAACAGATTCAGGAATATCTTCAAAAATAACGTTAGCACCCAAATTTTTTAACTCAATCAATTTTTCTAAAGTAGCCAACGGCATGTACTTTGTTTGTGGGATAATTAAAGATTTATAATTCCCCCCGGGCAAAACAATTGTTCCATTATTGAAATATGCTTTTTGAATTAATTTGTCTGAAATAAAATCCAATCCATAACCTCTTTCATTTAAGTTTTTTGCCGTTTTATAAAAAGGTTGATTGTGCAACCATTCATTTAATGAATGAATTTTAAATTGAAAAAACAGATCACCATTCAAATAAGAATTCCATACATCATAAATAGGCCAATACAGTAAATTTTCATTATCTGGTTGGCCTAATTGCAGTAAAGATTGACACCTTGAAATATACGAAAACAGCTCAGATTCATCTTCTCCAATGGCAAGATTAGGGTTGAAATTTACTGAAGCATAAAATTTCCATCCTGGCCATGGAGCTCTTTCTGGCGAATAGGTCGTACCATGTAAAAAACAATGGTTGGTACCGTTTAAGAATAAATCCTCAACCTCAGGCTTGCATTGTGATAGAGCCACTTTAAAATGGTCCCTCAACCATGTAAATGTTTCCGAGGATGTTAATGGCTTTCCAGAAATATGTGCTGCAGAAGACGAAAATTTGAGCATTACTGGGTCTGCATCACCTTCACGGATATCTTCCTTTTCACGTCTTAGACCATGAATATCATAGGGCATAGAACCAAAAGTTTCACATTCTGGAATATCTGCAGACGCATATAAATCGATTAAGTTACCAGGGGATCCATGGGCTTGTAATTTTGATTTAAATTTTTTAGTATGTGCCCAATTTGTCCAAAGTTCATTAAAACGATGAAGCAAGAGATCAGACAATGTTTCTCTATAATCACATTTTACTCTATTGCTTTCATCTGTATTTTCCTTACTTAATAATATTGGCAAATAAGGTTTTAAATCATAACCTCTATATTTTTGAAATGCTTCAAAAAAGTCTGATGTAAAATCAGTTCCATAAACTTCGTAGCTATCATTAAAAATAGCGCGAATCTTTCCCTCAAAACCAACCAAAACCGTGTCAAAAGGTTTTAGGTATTCATTTAAAGCTTCCTCAGAATAATGATCTAGTGTAAATCCACTGGCCCCAGGCGCTGCCCGTTTTACCTTCTGACCCGTTTTGCCTTCAAAAATGGCATAAATCGTATAGTTTTCATTCTTAGCTTTCCAGTAAATACTTTCGTTTTTTAAATTTGAGGTCATATCTATATAATCGCCTTGATCCCCGTAAGCCAAAAGATATTTTAGGATAGCGTTTTTTTCTTTGGAATTCTCCACAACAATTTTTTTCCTGAAAATTTGATCTTTTTCAACTATGTAAGTTTGAGCTATTAATTTGGTTGCAGCGAATTGTGAAGCAACATGTGGGCCCCCATATGGCCAACCAGTTCCTAAGGTCAAATCTACCCCCATATCAAGACTATCAGCAATATCTAATGTATAATTTAACATATCCATCCATTTTGGAGAAAGAAAATCGATGAAATTATTTTCTTCTCTTTTCACCCCATAAATTGGGGCAATTTCAACTCCACCAATACCTATATTATATAAATCTATTAAGTTTTGTTTGATATTAACAGAATCTACTGCACTACCCATCCACCACCACCTAGTCCATGGTTTTGTTTCTGATTTGATCTCAGGAAAAAAACCGGTGTCTACTATTTCTTTTTGACTAGAACAAGAAAAAATTAAAAAGGTCAATGTAGTAATTATTGAGATATTGTTTTTTCTCATATTAAAGTTTAAAGGTGTTTGTTAATATCAACAGCGTAAATTTGAGTGATTCCTTCAAAATTAGCTCTAAATATGATTTTTTTACCATCTGGGAAAAAGTGTACATTAGGCTCTAAATCATAATTATGATTTTTCATATTTACTAGTTTAGTTGATAATAAACTATCTTTTTTTGGTGTGAAATGATACAACCACATGCCATCTTCGGCTCTAGCTACCTGACTTGGATCTCCACCATCACCGGCAAAGGATTTTTGATCTTGAGATATATTGTAATGAATGGACCACTCGTCCCGTTTTAATGCATAGCGAAATTCTTCCCCTGTGTCTAAATGTTTTCCTGCTAAATAAAAAGTAACGCTTCTTGGAATCTGCAGGTCAAACCAAATGGTTTTACCATCTCGACTAAAAAATTCGTGACCAGCAATTTCCCTATCAACAGTTCTTTTATGAATTAACTGATTGTTATGCTTTTTAACATTAGTGGTCCAAATTCTATCCACTTTATGCCATGGTCCTTCATGGCAATACATCATTAAATTAGGATCAGTAGGTGAAAACTGGATGTGGTTTAGCCAGGCATTTTCAGAATATATGTTTTTAAATTCTTTGGTATTAACATTAATGGTTATAAGGCTTCTTTCAAGTTCGGCCTCATAAATTTTATTAAAGTAACTTGATTTAGATGGGTTTTTCTTATAGATTTCATTTTCCTCTTTGGTAATTATAGCACCCCCTAAAAGTGTTTCATTCGCATTTAATGTAGAAACGAAACCAATTACATCTTTATTAAATTTATAAATGAATTCTGTTTCATGAGTATCTATATGAGTTGAAAACACACTATCTTTTATAATGTAAAAAACTTTACGGGTTTTAGGTCCAACTATCTCACCACGTTTTTCTCCTTTTTTAAAGGTTAATTGGTCAATTTTCCTTGTTTGTAAATTGATTGAGAAATATTGATAACC
>JARRKS010000177.1:0-4757 GCA_037387865.1 Flavobacteriaceae bacterium | reverse complement strand
AAAATATTATTGATGTCTTCATCAGTTAATTGAGGCATTGGAGTCATTGCTGCTCCACCATACTCATTGTATATTTTGTTTGCATAGGCATCTCCAGATTTTATGACGCCTGCACTATTACGTATCCATGCAGAAATCCATTCTCTATCTAGTCCTTCATCATCTGCTAATCGTTGTTCCACATTTCTCAATGCAGGACCTGTCATTTTTTTATCAAGTTGATGACATGCGGCACAATTAGCATTAAATAACGATTTCCCTTTTACAGGGTCTCCTTCTTGAGCGGAAAGTGAGGTTGAAAACGCGAGTAAAATAATTAAGCTAAAACGAAGAAGGCTTTGACTTAATTTACGGTGAATCACCTGTTTCATATTATTGGTTAAATTAACTTCTAAACTTTGGTATGGTTTTTTCATTTAAATAAAATAAAAAACACAGTTATAAAACTCAGGCAAAAGTAATACTTAAAGTCGATTTTAGAAATGTTAGCGAACTGTTAATTGCTAATTTAGAGAAATTCTAAATAATAATTTACACTAACATTAAGTTTATAACTTATACATTTGCATTAATTAATTTAAAAATAAAAATTTTGAATTTAAAATCTCAAACATTCGCTATATTTTTAACCTATTGCTTTTTAGCCTTATCCAATACTATTATTGCACAGGAAGGAAATCTTACTATAAATCAAGATAAGGATATAGATTTGTTATTAGCAATTAAAAAACAAATGAACGGCTCTGAAGATACTTCAGACAGATATAAAATTCAAGTGTATTCTGGCAATATTAATGATGCCCAAACGGCTAGGTCAAAAGTCATGACAACTTTTACCAATTGGAAAACATCATTGATTTTTCAAACGCCAAACTATAAAATTTGGGTTGGAAGTTTTAGAACTCAATTAGAAGCCGATAGGGCTTTACTTAAAATCAAGAAAGAATTCCCAAGTGCCTTTATTTTGAAACCTGAAAAATAAAATTATAAAAAAAGCGACTCGTTTGAGTCGCTTTTACATCTCCTTCTTTAATATCGTTGTAGTTTTTTATTTGCATACCGCAATCATAACCTTTAGCAACTTCTTTAACATCATCTTTAAATCGCTTTAAAGAAGCAAGTTCTCCTGTATAAACAACCACACCATCACGAATTAATCTAACACCAGAGTTTCTGAAGATTTTACCATTAGTTACCATACAACCTGCAATTGTTCCAATTTTTGAAACTTTAAATATTTCACGGATTTCTGCTGTACCAGTAATTTCTTCTTTAAGTTCTGGAGAAAGCATTCCTTCCATCGCATCTTTA
The DNA here is from genome assembly GCA_037387865.1 of Flavobacteriaceae bacterium. Taxonomy (GTDB): domain Bacteria; phylum Bacteroidota; class Bacteroidia; order Flavobacteriales; family Flavobacteriaceae; genus Gilvirhabdus. The sequence goes on along the minus strand of JARRKS010000177.1, from coordinate 3,446 downwards.
AGATCGTTAATGGCATCATAAATAATTGAGTAAATTCTGATATCAATTTCTTCTTTATCTGCTATAGATCTTGCATTACCCATTGGTCGTACATTGAAACCTATAATAATGGCATCAGAAGCAGAAGCTAACAACACATCACTCTCTGTAATGGCACCAACACCCTTGTGGATAATATTAACTTGAATTTCTTCTGTTGATAATTTTTGAAACGAATCTGTTAATGCTTCAACTGATCCATCTACATCTCCTTTAAGGATAATGTTCAATTCTTGGAAGTCTCCTAAAGCAATTCTTCGACCAATCTCATCTAGTGTAATATGACGTTGAGTTCTTACCGATTGTTCGCGTTGTAATTGTGTACGTTTAGTAGCAATTTGTTTTGCTTCACGCTCATCTTCAAATACATTAAATTTATCTCCTGCTTGTGGAGCACCATCCAATCCTAAAATAGATACTGGTCTAGAAGGTCCTGCTGTTTTAACATTATTTCCTCTTTCATCATGCATTGCTTTAACCTTGCCACTATTTTTTCCAGCAAGAACATAGTCTCCTATTTTAAGCGTTCCGGCTTGAACTAAAATAGTTGATATGTATCCTCTACCCTTATCTAGGAATGCTTCAACAACGGTACCATTAGCTTGTTTGTTTGGATTTGCCGTAAGCTCTAATAATTCTGCTTCTAGTAATACCTTTTCTAGTAACTCACTAATTCCATCACCAGTTTTAGCGGAAACATCTTGAGATTGAATTTTTCCACCCCAATCTTCAACCAATAAATTCATAGACGCTAATCCTTCTTTAATTTTCTCTGGATTAGCATCTGGTTTATCAATTTTATTAATCGCAAAAACAATTGGCACACTAGCAGCTTGAGCATGAGCAATTGCTTCTTTTGTTTGCGGCATAATATCATCATCTGCAGCTACTACAATAATTGCCAAATCCGTAACTTGAGCTCCACGTGCACGCATTGCGGTAAACGCTTCGTGACCAGGTGTATCTAAAAATGTGATTTTTTGACCACTTTCTAAAGTAACACCATAGGCTCCGATGTGTTGTGTTATACCTCCAGATTCTCCAGCAATAACATTTTCCTCTCTTATGTAATCTAGTAATGAGGTTTTACCATGATCTACATGACCCATTACAGTTACGATTGGAGCTCGAGGTTCTAAATCTTCTGGTTTATCTTCTGTTTCTTCTATAGATTCTTCGATATCTGCAGTTACAAATTCTACCTCATAACCAAACTCTTCGGCAACAATAGATAATGTTTCAGCATCTAAACGTTGATTCATTGTAACCATCATTCCAAGAGACATACATGCTGATATAATTTCGGTAACAGAAACATTCATCATAGTTGCAACCTCACTCGCCGTAACAAATTCTGTTACTTTAAGAATTTTACTTTCGGCCGCTTCTGCTTGTTGTTCTTTTTCTGTTTGTTCTCTATGTGAATCTCGTTTTTCACGACGATATTTTGCACCTTTACCTTTGCTAGATTTTCCTTGAAGTTTTTCTAGAGTTTCTCTAATTTGCTTCTGTACTTCTTCTTCGCTTGGCTCTTCTTTAACAATTTGCCTTCTTCCTTGTCCAGGCTTTTTGCCTTTAAATCTATCGCCTCCTTTGTTAAAGGATCCATTGCCTGATTTAGGCAATCCAGCTTTACTTATACGACGACGCTTTTTCTTGTTTGCTGATGGTTTTTTATCACCTTCTTCTTTCTTCTCTTCTTTTTTCTTCTTTGGTTTATTAAATTGAGTAAGATCAATTTTATCTCCAGAAATTTTAGGCCCTGAAAGTTTTTGATATTTTGTTTTTACTTTTTCATCTGCAATAGGTTCTTCTTCTACTTTATCTATTTTCTTTTCCTTTGGTGCAGATTTTTTGGCTACTTTTTCACCTTTTGGCGTTTTAGATGATTTTTCAACCTCTACTGCCTTTGGTTGTTCTGGTACTTTTTCTTCTTCTTTTTTAGGCTTCTCTACTTTCTTTTTATCAGCATCCAAATCAATTTTTCCAACTTGCTTTGGACCAGAAAGCGTTTTTGAGGCTTTTATGACTTCTATGTTTTTTGCCTTTTCACGTTCTAACTCTTCTCTTTCTCTTTGCTCTCGTAAGGCTTCTTTCTCTTTTTGTTTAGCCTCACTTACTTCTAGAGATGCCATTTTTTTGTTAGCATCTGTTTGAAATTCATCTGCCAAGACATCATAAGTCTCTTGAGAGATTTTTGTAGTAGGGCGTTTTTCAATTTCGATACCTTTTGAATCTAAAAACTCAACAGCACGATCAAGAGAAATGTTTAACTCACGTAATACTTTATTTAATCTAATTGTTTCAGCCATAAATTGCCTTTAATATAACTCTATTTTTTGTTACTCTTCAAACTCTTCTTTCAGAATTCTAATAACATCATTTATTGTTTCTTCTTCTAAATCAGTTCTTTTTACCAAATCAATAACATCTTGTTCTAAAATACTTTTTGCAGTGTCAAGACCGGCTTTACTAAACTCTTCGATAATCCAACCTTCTATTTCATCAGAGAATTCTCTTAACTCTACATCTTCTTCTGCACCTTCTCTAAATACATCTATTTCATAACCTGTCATTTGTCCAGCCAAACGAATATTATGACCTCCACGCCCAATGGCTTTACTTACCTCTTCTGGTTTAAGTATAACTTCGGCTCTTTTTGTTTCTTCATCAATTTTAATTGATGTTACTCTTGCTGGACTTAAGGATCTGGTTATGTAAAGTTGAAGGTTATTTGTATAGTTTATAACATCGATATTTTCGTTTCCTAACTCACGAACGATACCATGAATTCTAGAACCTTTCATCCCAACACAAGCACCTACTGGATCTATTCTGTCATCATAAGAATCTACAGCTACTTTTGCTTTTTCACCAGGAATTCTAACCACTTTTTTAATAGTGATTAAACCATCAAAAACTTCAGGGATTTCTTGCTCAAATAACTTTTCTAAAAATACAGGTGTTGTTCTAGACATAATTATAGCAGGCTTATTCCCTTTAAGTTCAACGCTTTCTATAACACCTCTTACATTGTCTCCTTTTCTAAAAAAATCTGACGGAATTTGTTTTTCTTTTGGAAGTATAATCTCATTTCCTTCATCATCCAATAAAATGACTGCTCTATGACGAATATGATGTACTTCTGCGGTATAAATCTCTCCAACTAAATCTTTAAACTGTTTGTATATATTAGTGTTATCGTGTTCATGGATTTTAGAAATCAAATTTTGACGCAATGCCAAAATAGCTCTACGCCCAAGATCAATAAGTTTTACTTCTTCAGACACATCTTCTCCCACTTCAAAATCTGGTTCTATCTTTCTAGCTTCAGATAATGATATTTCTTGATTTGGTTCTTCAACTTCACCATCTGCAACAACTACGCGATTTCTCCAAATTTCTAA
>JARRKS010000176.1:0-4464 GCA_037387865.1 Flavobacteriaceae bacterium | reverse complement strand
TCCATATTTTATAAATGTGTTTTTGTAAGCGTCTAAACGCTTCATGTTCTGGAATACAAGTATCTGTTACTCTATTTAGTCCTTTTTCCAGTAAATCCCATTCTTGTTGCGGTGTTAAGTCGCGATAATTAGGTACACGTTCATAATGTGAATGTGCTACCAAATTCATAATATCTTCTTCCAGGTTGGGAAGACAGCACTATGGGAAATATTTTTGCAAGCTACGTATTAAAAGGTGAACTTAAAGCTAGTACAATGAAATCTGGTATTGAGTATATGACATTCCTTGCAGATTGGTATACAGACAATTCTAAAAAAGGTATCGGATTTTTTCAGATTGGTGGAGGCATAGCTGGCGATTTTCCAATATGCGTAGTGCCAATGTTATACCAAGATATGGAAAGAACAGACACGCCTTTCTGGAGCTATTTTTGTCAGATAAGTGACTCTACCACAAGCTATGGTTCTTACTCTGGTGCTGTACCTAACGAAAAAATAACATGGGGAAAATTAGACATTAATACGCCAAAATTTGTTATTGAAAGTGATGCAACAATTGTTGCACCTTTAATTTTTGCTTATCTATTAGGGCAATAATCATGAGCACAAAGAAAATTGAAAATATAGAACTTAAGTATTTAACGGTTGATGATTTTGAAGAGTTAAAAGATTGTGCTTTATCACTTATTGTAGATTATGACAGTATTGATGATGAGCATACTTATGAAGATATTATTGGTGGAAAGTCTTTTAAAAATCACGATGCTAATGGAGATGTACTTTATGGTATCGATGTGTTTATTAAACCTCAATACAGAGGTTTAAGATTAGGAAGACGCCTTTATGATTACAGAAAGGAAATTTGCGAAAACTTAAACCTAAAAGGAATTGTTTTTGGCGGAAGAATGCCCAATTATCATAAACATAAAGAACTTACGCCAAAAGAATATATTGAAAAAGTTAAGCGTAAAGAAATTCATGATCCTGTTTTAAATTTTCAAATTTCTAACGATTTTCATCCTGTTCGTATTTTAAAAGGATACTTGTCAGGTGATTCTGCTTCAAACGAGTATGCAGTATTAATGGAATGGGATAATATTTATTATACCAAACCCAGTAAAAAGGCTGCTACTATTAAAACAGTGGTACGATTGGGACTTATACAATGGCAAATGCGAACGTATAAGAGTTTAGATGAATTGATGCAACAAGTAGAATACTTTATTGATAGTGTTGCTGCTTACAGATCAGATTTTGCGGTGTTTCCAGAGTTTTTTAACGCACCTTTAATGGCAGAGTTTAATCATTTAGATGAACCAGAAGCTATTAGAGAATTAGCAAAATTCACAGATACTATCATTAATAAACTAAAGCAGTTATCTATTTCATATAATATTAATATTATTTCTGGGAGTATGCCAGAAGTGGTTGATGATAAGTTGTATAATGTTGGCTATTTATGCAAAAGGGACGGAAGTATTGAGCGTTACGAAAAAATACATGTAACACCAGATGAAGCTAAAGTTTGGGGTATGCAAAAAGGGAATAAATTAAAAACATTTGATACCGATTGTGGTAAAATAGGTATATTAATCTGCTACGATTCTGAATTTCCAGAATTATCACGCTTACTTGCTGATGAAGGTATGGAAATATTATTTGTTCCATTTTTAACAGACACCCAAAATGGGTATTCTCGTGTCCGTCTATGTGCGCAGGCACGTGCAATAGAAAATGAATGCTATGTTGCTATTGCAGGCAGTGTTGGCAATTTACCAAATGTAAATAACATGGATATTCAATATGCACAATCTGCCGTATTTACACCTTGTGATTTTTCATTTCCTAATAATGGAATTAAAGCAGAAGCAACGACCAATACCGAAATGATATTAGTGGCAGATGTCGATTTAAGTTTATTAAAAGAACTCCATTCTTTTGGTGCGGTAAAAAATTTAAAAGACAGAAGAAGAGATTTTTATGATGTTATTAGAATTAATAAACATAAATAGTATATTTAAACTTGAAAAAGTGAAATTAGCTTATGAAAAATAAAAAGGATAATTTAAAACGTATTATCGTAGATTTTAAAAAACTAACGCCAGAAATTTTGGCATTATTGGTTGAAAAATATCCAGATGGTTACGATGAAGATCAAATAATATCTTTTAGGAATATTAACAATGAAATCATTGAAGCTGTAGAAGTAATAACTGAAGACACCAAATACTTGGTGAAAGTTAGTACAAAACTTGCAGTTACAATGGAGAACTATGATGAAGATGATTATGAGAATTATGACGATGATGATCCTGAAGCTGTTCAAGATCCAGAGATTGAACCATCTGATGACCCTGAAGATGATTTAGATTAAATATTTTAATACAATGACAACAGCTGTTTTTAAGTCTTACAAGAACGGTTATTACACGTTCATATTTGAAACTGGAGAAGACATGGTTTTTGAAGAGATTCACCCAAAAGCTTTGTACAAGTATAATTTAAAGAGTGACTCTTCTTACATTGATAAAGAGTTTCAATTAACGTATTCTGAATTTATTGAAGATTCAGACCAAGATTTAGTAATTTACAGAATAGAAAGTTTAAAACTCCTTTAACTAAGTTATGAATACTTCATTCCACCTCTCGTTGCCATGTTTGGATATAGAAACTACCCAAGCATTTTATTTAAGCGTTGGCGCAACTCCTGGGAGACATGCACAAAATTGGACAGACATCAATCTTTTCAATCACCAAATCACATTTACCAAAGCTGGAAAGTTTGATTTTAACAATCCAAACTATGTGTTCGAAGGTAAAATTCTGCCGTCATTCCATTTTGGAGTTATAGTAGATGATGCTACTTGGCGAAAAATATATGCAAAACTAAAAGCCAAAAATATGGATTTAGTAACTAAAGCTACCTTTTTAAAAGATAGAACAGGTGAACATTCCTCCTTTTTCATAAAAGACCCAAACGATTATATGATTGAGTTTAAGAGTTTTAAGAATGAAGAAGATATGTTTAAAGCTTAATGGGTTTTTTTAAAAGAACTTCATATATAAAGACACCATAAATCACAATATATTCTAAACCAACAAGCCACAAATTTTCGGCATAATTGCTTTTAGAGTAAGCAGCATAACTTAACATGACTACAAAACTCCATACCAATGCAAACTTATAGCGTGTAAAAATGCTTAAAATTAATAAGGTTGCTATATACCAAGGATGTACAGTGGTTGCCGTAAAATAATACAAACTTAAAACGAACAACATGGTTATTATTAGATCTGATGTTTTGGTTTTATGTTGTCGTTTATAGGTTATATAGAGTATTACTAGTGGTATTAAAAATGCTATAAACCATCCATAATAAGTAATAATATTAAAGTCTACAAACCAATAGCCGATAGCTCTAATGATATAATAAATACTGGCATTAAATTCAAAACTTGTAAACCATAAAGTCGTAGTTTCGGTGAAATGAACTATAAATTCCGATGAATAAAATGGAAGGAATGAAATTAGAAGAATTATGGTGACAATGCTATAAAAGCCTAGCAGTCTTGACATTTTGTTTATGTTATTGAGAGGAGCTTGCAACGTGGCAATCTTATCCTTTTGCACAGGTTGCTTCTTCCGAACATTCGAAATCGCAATGACGTTTTGTTTCCTAAACCAAACATAATACACAGGCAAAAAAAGCAACGGTATTAGTTTTACCGAAATAGTAAAAGCCAAAATCACAGCACTCCATTTCCATTTACTTATATGCAATAAGTACAAACTCCATATCAAAAAGAAAATCATGATGCCTTCAAAATGCAAATTTCCAGTCAATTCTATAATGATAAACGGATTAAGTAAATACCAGAATATATGATACGTTGGAAGCTTCAATTTTTCAAGGAGTTTCTTGCCGTAAATTAACGTGCCAAAATCGGCAGTAATAATGAGTAATCGCATCACGACAACCGAACCTAAAATGCTTTTGCCAGCAAATACACCTGCAATTACAAAACATAACTGGTTTAAAGGCGGATAATTGGTAAAATGACTACCATTTAAAGTTCCCATACTATTGTATAATTCTTGTGCTTGTATGATAGGGAATTCACCTTTTCCTATAAACGATTCAGGTGTGAATAAATAAGGATTTAAACCTTCCAAAATCATCCTACCATCCCAAATAAAACGGTAAAAGTCTTGAGACAAGTTTGGTATAGCCAAAATAAAAATAGCACGAAATCCAAATACGAGCCATGTTAATAATGTAAGATTGTGCTTTAAAAGTTGTATCAACTTATAAAACAAAAAGAACAAAGCTGTATATAACGTGAGTAATTTAAACGTGTCTGTTCTCTCCAAACCATAAGCAAAAGAAACATAACACAATAAGCTTAATATTGCCAATAACAAGGAGATAAGATTACTTTTAATGTTGGCTGTTTTTAACATAG
>JARRKS010000175.1:0-3803 GCA_037387865.1 Flavobacteriaceae bacterium | reverse complement strand
ATTAGTTCCACTAATGACGAATTGTTGTTCTTTGGTTACAGATGATTCATTAATTGCTACAATAACCACTTTTCCATCACCAGCATAGGCACTAACAGAGATACCTGTTTGAGGACTTTCATCAGCATCAATTCTATTATAACCAGGTCTAATGAATTTTGAAAAATTGGACATTACATATCCTCTTTTTGTTACAACTCCATTTCCAGTACCTTCTTCTCCATCACCAATAAAGCCATAATACCTTTTTCCATACCACCATATATAAGCACTGTATTGACCTATTACCATACAGTTATGAATCTCCTTACCCACCAATAATGCATCTGGCCATATATTTCCACTTCTATCGCTTGTGGTATAATGTTCAGTCATCCATAATTCTTTTCCTTTTTCTAAAGCTAATGGATAGGAGTAATCTTGTAATTGAGTTCCATAAATATGTCCTCCTACAATATCAACATTAGCTACTGCATCTGGGTCGTTTAACATTAAATCAGTGTGTTCATGCCTAAACTGAAATGATTCTGGAGATATGACTTTGGTATTAGTAATAAGTTGCCCATAATCTCTAACGAAATCTATTACCTGAACAGCTGTCCAGTCACAAGATTCATAACTTACTTGATAGTCTCCTTCATTTTGAATACCAAAAGCTTCAAGAGGAGCACCATTAGTTTCCATATAAGCAGCAAAATTATTCAAATAATTTGCATAGTCTTCATAAGATTCTGGTTTTAATGAACCACCGACCAAATCATTGTTAGTTTTCATTTCGGCAGGTGGACTCCATGGAGTCGCCATAATTTTTGCTCCTCGAGATGTGGCCAGTAATGCATGATTTAGTTCAACACCTCTGGACCAATCATCAGTAGCTACTCTTATTCTTAAAATTGATAAGCCAATTTGACCCTCATTCATTCCAAATAATTTATCCATATCGGATGCCCCAAGAGGGTTATTTAATCTAAAAACAGTCGCAGCACCAAAACCACTGATATTTTGTTCAATTTCTGTTGGCGTAATTGTCGAAGCATCAGGCTGTATTACTGTTGGATCGGTGGGATCTGGTAATGGTGTAGGTCCTCCAACATTATTGCCATTATTATCGCTGCTACAACTGAAATTCAGAATCAAAAGTATTAGCATTAAAATTTGCTTTATTCTTTTTGTCATTTATCTAATTTATTTTCATTAATAATTTCTTTCTTCTCTATTGTACTCAAAAAAGTCTACATCTACATAGCCTCCAAGTTGCTTGGTAGCATAATTAAAAATGGCAAATTTTGTGCCCATAAAAAGCCTTCTATAATCAAAAATCATTTTAAACTCGGGCCCTAATGATTTCCAACTTTTTTTGTCAAGGCTGTAATAAAAAGTCGCCAAATCTTTATTCAAATTAAAATCACAATCAATCCGCAAATAAACAACATCCTTTGTTAGTTCAACTCTAGCTTTTTCTTCAACTTTAACATCTAAAACTGCTTTTGAGTCATCTAAAATCACATTGTTTACAGACATGGTAAGAAACTTTTTGTTGCCTTCTCTAATTATGGAAAGCAATCCAGAATCACCATTGAATGCTGCAAAGCCCGAAACATCGCCATCTTTCATTTTAGAAATATCTAAAGAAACAACACCGCTACTTTTTGGTCCTTCCATTCGTTGGGTAATAGTATTAGGAGCTAAATACAGATTATCCACAACCCTAATAGTTTTTAATCTTAAATAACCCTGACGTTGGGTTAAAGACCAAGCGTGATTAACTGGGTTATGGTTCCATTGCCAATTTATTTTTAAGTGACTATTTGAAAAATCATCACTTTCAACAATCCATTTTCCAGTATCATATGATTTTAATGGTATTGTATCATGTACAGGAACTTTTCCATTTTCATCACCTAACATTGGCCAACCATCTTTCCATCTTACTTTCATTAAGAGAGGAACACGACCAACACCATTTCTGTCTTGAAAAATTAAACCATACCAGTTACCATTCTCATCATCAATAATACATCCTTGACCTGCATAAGGAAAACCTAGAAAATTATCTTCCAGAATCACCTTTTTCTCATAAGGTCCAGTTATATTGTCTGCACGGTAGCATAATTGTCTTCTCGGTTTATTTCTAGGCCATGAAATCATTAAAAGATAATACTTCCCATTATGCTTTATAACTTGGCTTCCTTCTAAAAGTCCAGTTTCTTCAGGATCTCTTTCGAATAATTGCATATCAACCCCGTTAGGTTGTACATCTGTAAGGTCACTTTTCAACTCTCTTAAATTACCTGTACCATAAAACACGTAAACTTTACCATCATCATCAAAAAATAGAGAAGCATCATGGAAATGCTGAGTTCTTGTAATTAAGTTCCAGTCTCCTTTATCTGGATCTGTTGTTTCATAGATGTAAGATTTAAAAGGTTCATCATTAGGAGAAAATAAAACATAATATTTCCCTTTGTGGAAACGTATTGAAGATGCCCATTGACCTCTGCCATAAACGGTTCCTTTTTTTAGATTATATTTTGAATTATCAGTCAGACTATCAAATACATAACTAGCAATTTCCCAATGCACCAAATCCCGAGTTTTCATAACTGGAGCACCCGGCATCAAATGCATAGTTGTACTGATTAAATAGTAGTCTTTACCTGATCTAGTAATTGACATGTCAGGCACATCAGCCCACATGACAGGGTTTGTATAAGGTGTACTATTTTGAGCAACAACTTGAAGTGTAAAGAACAGAAAAACATAAAAAGGTCTCATGACATATTCAACTTTTTATTCTATTTTGGAATCACATCATTACCTGACGTTGCATACAAGCCTAATAAACAACCTGTAAAACCTCCTGCTACATCAGTTGATAAAATATCTCCTGATACAACACCTCCTAAATTTGTAAACTCTTCTTCATCTAAAGCATAGAAGAATTTATAATCATCCCCATTCGCTGAAATTTTTAACTTAATGGGGTTCTTCAAATCAATTTTTACACTTGCCAATACTTCAGAAATGATATCGCCTTGTCTACCTGGCCATTTATTTTTTTCCAAAACTATATAGGTGTCATTTTCCTTTTTTGTGATTCCAAAAACGTAATTGGAACCTTCATTCTGCAACGCTACCACACCTGCTAAATCTTTTTCGGATTTTGGATTGAAATCTAATGTTGTTGTGAAAGAAAAACTATCATGTTGCTGTCTGTAGAACAACGTTGAAGTAGGTTTAACTTCTTTAATGTTGGTTTCAAAGGGATGTATTTTTAATCCTTCTTTGGTTGTTTCAATAAAGTCTTCACGAGGACCTCGTAGTCCAATCCAACGGTAATCGAGTTTCTCTGAAGTGAAATCATCAGTAAAAGTGAAGTTTCCATTTGGAAAAAATCCACTTTCACCTGTTTTGTTTTCAACACCTTTTGGCATTTTCAATTTAGGCTCTATGGGTACCAATCCGTTTTCAAAAACAGGAAATTCACCTGACCAATCTACAGGCAAAATAAACGTTTCTCGACCAGTATTAACACGTCCTTTATCATTAGGGCGAACTGCAAGGAAGACGCCGTAATACTTATCGTCAGGCCCTTTAATAATATCAGCATGTCCTGCCCAGTCAACTTTATTTTTTCGGTCTTTAGCAAAATAGCGTTGGGTTAAAATAGGGTTACTCGGTGCTGGAATAAATGGCCCTTTAGGACCCTCACTTTTAAAAATTACTTCACTATGCCAACCACCTGTACCTCCTTCGGCACACATTAAATAATACGAATCAATTTTTTTGTATAGATGTGGAGC
>JARRKS010000174.1:0-3813 GCA_037387865.1 Flavobacteriaceae bacterium | reverse complement strand
GTTAAGATAATTCTGCTTCTATTTTTTCTAAATCATCAGCAATTTGATGTTGCGTTTGTACCAATTCGTTTCGTTTACCTTCAATAGCAGTTTTATCTTTAGATGCGATAATATCATCTATAGTTTGTGATTTATTTCCACATGAAGTAAATAATAATGCTATAGTTAAAAGTGAAATTATGTTTTTCATATCTATTTTTTGATTGATTTAATTTATTGTGTTTAAAACTGTTTCTAATTCTGCTTTGCTGCGAATAACATTAAACATAGCTTCTAAATATTCTCTTTGAGCAGAATAGAGTTGTGTTTGAGCTTGTCTTAAATCGAAACTAGAGCCAATACCTTCAAAAAACTTGGTTTGATTCTTTTTCTCTATACGTTCGGCCAGATTTAGATTTTCCTTTTTGTTTTGGTATTCTTCAATTGAAAATTGATAATCACTTTTAGCTCTGGTAATTTCAAAACTTAATTGCTGCACAACGAATTCAAGGTCTGTTTCTGCCTTTTCAAGATTAATTTCTGCTCTTTGTGTAGCTGCACTACGTTCTAATGAACTAAAGATTGGAATGTTCATACTTACTCCAAAAAGAGATGAACCAAACCAATCTTGATTTTTGTTTAAAAACTTAAATTCGTCATTGTAGCCAGAATAACCGCCATTTAAAAAAGCATTTAAAGTTGGTAGTGCTCTACTTTTAGCTAGCTTAACTAACAACTCTTTCGATTCTAAATCATTTTCAGCAATTTTATAATCTATAGTGTTTTCAACATTTTCATCGGCATTTAATAATTCTAAATCCATGTTTTGAAGTGTCAATGTTTCAAGATTATCTGTAAGTGTTGTATTGTTATTTAAATCAAGACCTACAGTAATATTAAACATTTGATACGCCAAAGTTTTTAAACGTTCAGCATTGCTCAAACTACTCTTTAAAAGCGATAATGTAATTTCTAATTGCTCAACACTTTCTTCTTCAGCCATTCCATTTTCATAAATTCGTGTTGTTTCATCTACGTTTTTTTGAATAACATCAATATTATTATTTAAGATGGTTATGCTTTCTTCGGCAAGTAGAACATTTCCGTAGGCATTTATAACTGCATTTCTTACTTCAAGATCTGTCTTTTCTTTTGCGTTTTCCGAAATTTCTAAATATACTTTTGCAGATTGTAAACCAACAAGGTAAGAACCATCAAATATTTTTTGTGTTACAGTAGCAAAAGCCCCAACATTTTGTTTTGTACCAAAAGTTATTTCTTCAAAATCACCAGGATTTCCACCAAAAAATTCTGCTGGAATTAATGAAACTTGTTGTTTTAAATAGTTTTGATAATCTATTGTGGCATTGACTTGAGGTAAACCTGTAGCTGTAGTTTCCCATTTTATTTTTTCAGCGGCTTCTATATCTAAAGCTGCATTTTTGGATTGCCTATTATTTTCTAGAGCAAAATCTATAGCTTCTTGCAAAGTTAGACTTTGAGTGTTTTCTTGTCCGATTATAATAGTAGAAAACAAAAAGCTAATAACTAATATTAGTTTATTTTTCATTTGATTGATTTGGATTTGTAAATTTTTGCATTATTTCTATCCCTTTTGGTGTGCAAATACCTCTTAAATGATATTCTAAATAATTGTTCATGAGATAATTCATTGAAGAATTATTAAGAGGAAACATTTCTTTGTCTTTTAGAACAATCATACAACTGAAGTATATTTTGCTTATGAACTCAACATCTATAGTTTTTCTATACAATCCTTCTTTTATACCTTTATCTAAATTTTCTGTAATACAATCTTTCATAACACAAAACTGTTTAGATTTTAGTGTGGCAAAAATTTTCGGATAATATTTTTGAAGTTGATATTGTGGAGAAGACTTCTCATCTTTTAAATGAGTCATCACAAATTTTTTAATTTCAAAAATCTCTTCTATTGGATTCATGTTTATTTCACAGATACAATTAATACCATGAGAAATAATATCAAACATATATAAAGTTGAAGCCTCTACTAATTTAGTTTTGTTGTCAAAATATTGATAAATGGTTTTTTTAGATATACCAAGCTTGTTGGCAATATCATCCATGGTAACACTCTTAAATCCATAATTTAAGAATAAGTCTGTTGCGTTTTCGAGAATTTTATTTTTCATAATTAGAGCGCAAATGTACAACAGGAAACTTTAAAAACAAAAAAAGTTTCCAAAGTTTTAACATTATATTAATATTGGCTTGATATTATGATTACAAATAGCGACTTTTGTTTTATGCAGACAGTTGAGTTTTACCAAAAGGAATTTATTGCCTATTTAGAAGGCTTTACGAACTTTCAAGAACCAGCAAATCTATACGAACCTATATCTTACATTTTAAATTTAGGAGGAAAACGATTAAGGCCTATACTTACTTTAATCTCTGCAGAGGTTTTTGGGACAGATTACAAGAAAGCTTTAGATGCTGCTTTGAGTATTGAAGTGTTTCATAACTTTTCTTTAATTCATGACGATATTATGGATGACGCTCCTTTACGCAGAGGTAAAGAAACAGTGCATGAAAAGTGGGATATTAATACTGGAATTTTGTCTGGAGATGCTATGTTAATTCTTGCTTATCAGCTGTTTGAAAACTACGAGACATCAACATTTAAGTCTCTTGCTAAACTATTTAGTAAAACTGCTCTTGAGGTATGCGAAGGACAACAATACGATATAGATTTTGAAATTAGAGACGATGTAACTATTCCAGAATACATTAAAATGATAGAATACAAAACAGCTGTTTTGGTTGGAGCTGCTTTAAAAATGGGTGCGATTGTTGCTAATGCTTCACAAGAAGATCAGGAATATATTTATCAATTTGGGAAAAATTTGGGGATAGCATTTCAACTGCAAGATGATTATCTGGATGTTTTTGGAGATCCAAAAACCTTTGGTAAGCAAGTAGGAGGCGATATTATAGAAAACAAAAAAACATATCTGTATTTAAAGTCTTTAGAACTGTCTTCTGATGAGAATAAGACTCAATTAAAATATTTATATGAACTTAATCCAAAAGATAACCAGGACAAAATAGAAACCGTAAAAAGATTATTTGTTTTGAGTAGATCTGATGAAAAGACTCAAAATGAAATTGAGAATTTTACCAAAAAAGCTTTTCATGTTTTGGATTTAATAAATATTTCTGATGAGAAAAAGGAATTACTGAAAGATTTTGGAAAACAACTCATGACCAGAACCATCTAATGAAAGTTTCAGAAAAATTTGATACTCTAATCGCAGAATCCAATAAATTAGGACTTTACAAAAAATTAATATTTCAGCTAAATAAAGACTTTGCTTTAGCTAATATTGATTTATCTTTTAATGAAGATATTCTACCAACAAGCTTAAAATTAATTCTTCAAGAAAATATTTATAAACTCATTCAGGAAAGATTTACAGATTATCTCAACTTACTTTACATCATTGATGTTTCCGAAGAAAAAATAAAACAATTAACAAGTAATGACACTTTGGAAATATCAGAACACGTTACTTTTTTGATTTTAAAAAGAGAATGGCAAAAAGTCTGGTTTAAAAATCAATATTCTTAAAAGTATACCCTCACAAACGGAATCCATGCATCTGCATAGATGCTTTTATTCCTGTCATAAAGAACATCATATCTAATTCCCACGGTTACCGGACCGCTATTAAAACCAGCGCCTAAAAATAAAGCTGGGTACCAGTAGTTTTCATCTTTAAATCCTGTTCTGTTATCCCATTTTCTACTAACGTTAAGCTCTTCAAATTCAGCAGACAACTGAACTTCGCT
>JARRKS010000173.1:0-4932 GCA_037387865.1 Flavobacteriaceae bacterium | reverse complement strand
CTTGTTTTTGTAAGTAAATTTGCTTTTACCCAGCAAATTTCTGTAGATAATTCTGTACCATTACAATCGCTAATTGAAGACCATTTAGTTGATGGCTGCGTGGAAATTTCAAACATCACCTCTACTGTTAATGGTATTGCCAATGGTAACCCTAGTTATGCAAGTTTCAATAGAGGAAGTTCTAACTTTCCTCTTGAAAATGGAATTGTTATTTCAACAGGAAATGCAAACTCTGGTGGCAATACTTTAAATACCACAGATTTAAGTGAAGGTACTTCAGGTTGGGGTTCGGATCCTGATATTGAAGCTGCAATGGGATTAGCAGCAAACAGCACACTTAATGCAACGTCTATTGAATTTGATTTTGTTTCTATTTCAAACCAAGTTCAGTTTAATTATATTTTAGCCTCGGAAGAATATTCCAATGTTTATCCGTGTCAGTATTTTGATCCAATGGTATTTTTAATAAGACCAACTGCTAGTGCTGGACCTTATAATAATATTGCTTTAGTTCCTGGAACAGGAACAGAAGTAAATTCAAGTACCGTACATGATGAAATATTTGGTGTTTGTGGGCCAAGTAATGAACAATATTTTGATGGATATAATATAGGAGATACAAATTATAATGGCAGAACTACTGTACTTACGGCTTCTTATAATACAACACCTTATGTACAATATCACATTAAATTAATTATAGCAGACCAAACAGATTATACTTTAGATTCAGCTGTTTTTATTGAAGCAAGCTCTTTTACTAATCTTGAATTAGGAGATGACATTACCACATGTGCTGGTTCTGTACTCCTTGATGGAGACATTCAAAATGCACAGGCAAATTATCAATGGTTTTTAAATAACTCGCCTTTAGGAGGACAAACTAATCCAACAATAAGTGCAACACAAAGTGGTGTTTACAGATTAGAAATTAGTGTGCCTTTAAATAATACTACTTGCATCTTTGATGATGAAGTAACCATAACTATTAATTCTGAACAATCTACTAGTCCAATTCCAAATTATGAATTATGTGACGCTAACAATGATGGCGTTGAACAATTTGATCTTTCAACTAAAGATTCAGATGTTTTAGCATCGGTTCCTTCAGGAAGTTATGCTTTTTCCTATCATTATTCAGATAGTGATGCAAGAAATAATGTAAATAGTATTATTGGTTCCATTTTAAATTCATCAAATCCACAATCAATTTTTGTAAGAATTGAAGATACAAATACGGGTTGTTTAACCTATGGAACTTTTGATTTGGAACTGAACACACTTCCAAATATTACAACACCGACAACTCTAGTGACATGTGAAGATGAAATAGCCGATGGTTATACAGGTTTTGATTTGACTACAAAAGACAGCGAAATAACTTCTGGACAAAGTAATTTAAATGTAACCTATCATTTTACACAAGCTGATGCAGACAATGGTGTTAACTCTATTTTGTCACCATATTATAACACGAATACACCTAATGATCAGTTATTTGTAAGAGTTACAGATACTCAAACAGGTTGCGTAAGTACTACAACATTAGATTTAACTATTTTAGATAGCCCAATCATTAATCGAGATCCTGTTTATATTGATGCTTGTGATCAAGATTATGATGGCTTTGCAACCTTTGACCTTACATCTGTTATTTCAGGCATTTTACAGGGACTATCAGGTGTAACAACAACGTTTCATTTAAACCTTGCTGATGCAGAATCTGGCAGTAATCCAATTGCTAATGCGAGTAATTATCAAAATATAAATCCTGAAGAGCAAGTTCTTTATATAAGAATTGAAGACAATAATAATGGCTGCCCTGCTATTATGCCAATAGAGATTCACACCAATATGTTGTTAACTGCTACCGCAATTCAAAACTTTGCATTGTGTGATGATGAAGGTAACGATGGTATTGAAGACTTTAGTCTAAATGCAATTGCAAATGTAATTGCTAACGGAATTCCAAATGTGAATATTTCATTTTATGAAACTCAAGCTGATTTAGATAATGGAACTAATGAAATAAATACTTCCAATCCATATACAGCAACAAGTCCTCAAACCTTGTACATTAGTTTAGGAGATGGCAACTGTACTGAAGAATCTGAAATTACACTTTATGTTAATCCAGTTTTGCTTTTTAACCCAGTAAATCCTATTGATTATTGTGATAATGACGAAGACGGATTCACTTCAATAGATTTAGATTCATTCGATCCAATTATAACTTCTGGAAACCCTGATTTTGGTGTCAGATATTTTGCAACACAAACCGATGCAGAAAGTGGTATTAATCAGCATCCACAATTTTATACCAATGTAACAAATCCTGAAACAATATTTGCACGTATTGAAAATGTAGATACTGGATGCTTCACTGTAAATTCTTTTGAAGTTAACGTACTTCCAACAGCTACTGTGAGTCAACCTACAGATATTATAATTTGCGATTCTGATCAAGACGGTTTTTCTATAGTAAATTTAGATTCAAAAATTCCAGAAATAGTTTCAGACACAACAGGATTGAACATTTCCTTTTTCACAGATAATGATGATGCTAACAATAATACAAATTCTATTACTAGCACATCAGCATACAATGCAAATACTCAAACCATTTTTACACGTGTTGAAACAAGTATGACAGGATGTTATGCATTAGTATCATTTGATATTTTAGTTAATACACTGCCAAATTTTCCAAACATAATACCGTTTCAACTTTGTGAAGATGACAATGATCAAATAGCTGATTTTTTATTAGTTGACAAAGATTTAGAGATTTTAAATGGGCAAACAGGCAAAGTTGTATCATACTATGAAACTCAAAATGATGCAGTCAATGCAACAAATGAAATAGATAAAAATTCAAATTATCAAAATACATCAAGTCCACAAACTATATTTGTAAGAGTTGAAAATATTTCTGATCCTGATTGTTATGGAACTTCTTCTTTCACTATTCAGGTGGCTGCAAATCCAGAATATAATCCACCATCATCTTACCTAATTTGTGATGATATAAGTAATGATGGAGTTAGCGAGTTTGATTTTAATGAAAAAGTAACCGAAATATCTCAAGGCATTATAGACCCTTTAAATATTTCATTTCATGTTAGCTTGCAGGATGCTGAAGACAATGTTAACCAGCAACCATTGCTATTTACTAATACAGAAAACCCGCAACAGATTTATGTTAGAATTGAAAATAGTGCATCTACTTGTTCTATTATAGAAGAATTCGGAATCAACATTATTCCAGCACCTAGTGTAACGCTTGCTGAACCATTTGAACAATGTGATACTGATTATGATGGTATAGTAAATTTTGACCTAACTGCAGCTGATTTTCAGATTTTAGATATAAGACAGAACGATTTAACAGTTCAATATTTCGAAAGTTTGACTGACTTGGAACTCAATACAAATGTTATTATAAATGAGACCAATTACACTAATTTTAGTAATCCGCAAACCGTTTATATAAAGGTTACCAATACAGTCACCCAATGTTATTCTGCAATTCCATTGGATCTCTTTGTGAACATTCCTCCAAACGTAAATAATATTGGAACTATTGATACATGTGATAATGATACCGACACCTTTGACTTATATGATATTGATAATTTATTAGTAGATAATGTTAATGATGTAGTTATCAGTTATTATAATTCTCCTATTGTAACATCATTTATATTACAAATAAATCAAAATCCAATAGCCAATCAGCCTCAAGATATGATAACCTGTGATGATGATTATGATGGATTTTTATTTTTTGATTTATCAATGCAAGATGCAGATATTGTTGGTGCTCAAAATTCAAATAATTTTACAGTTACCTATTATGCTTCGTTGGATGATGCTGAAAACAATCAAAATAGTTTAAACAATTTACATTCATCTTATGATGGAGAGATCATATATGCCAGAATAGAAAATATTACTACAGGCTGCTACAATACAACGCAATTTATGACTTACATAAACCCACTACCTGTTATTGATATCACTGATGTTGTGCCAATTTGTTGGAATGATTTACCATTAATTGTTAGCGCTGATACTGGAAATATAGGAGATACATATTTATGGTCAACAGGTGAGACGACTTCAGAAATAGCTTTAGGGTTAGATGACATAGGAAGTTATTGGGTTACTGTAGCAACCACTTTAGGTTGTGAATTTACAAAAACATTTTCAGCTATTGAATCTGAAGAAGCTAATATCGAATTTACAACCACAGTAGATTTTGCTGATCCAAACAGTATTACTGTAAGTGTTAGCGGAATTGGTGATTATGTTTTTATTCTTGATAATGGCCTTGCTCAATCTTCAAATGTGTTTAACAATGTTTCTTTAGGGACACATTTAGTTACTGTTAGAGATTTATATGGTTGCCAAGATGTTTCTCAAGAAGTGGTTGTAATTGATGCTCCAAAATTCGTGACACCAAATAATGATGGCTATTTTGATAGTTGGCACATTGTAGGTATAGACCAGTTACCTGGCACAATGGTTTACATTTATGACAGATATGGAAAACTACTTAAAACCCTAACGCATACTTCAGAAGGTTGGAATGGAATGTTTAATGGAGAATATATGCCTTCAGATGATTATTGGTTTGTTGCACAAGTCAAAAGAGGTACATCAGAATTTGACGTCAAAGGACACTTTGCCTTGAAGCGTTAAAACATTCAAAATTCAACCAAAAAAATTGGTATATTCTTTATCTTTGCACTCCAATAAAGATAAATGAAGCAATTCTTATTATTTATATCTCTTTTCTTGTCATCGCTTTGTTATTCTCAATATGTCACAGTTGATAGTCAAACATATACACCTCAAGAACTTATTGAGCTTGTATTACTAAATAGCAATTGTGTTCCTAATTCCAATTTCACAAATGTTTTAGGTGGA
>JARRKS010000172.1:0-4354 GCA_037387865.1 Flavobacteriaceae bacterium | reverse complement strand
TGCTAAACCAATGTAACAACTTGAGTAATTAGTCGTCATATATTTGTAATCAACCAAAAAAATACATATTGGAACCAATTTTAACAATTAATAATCTCACGAAAAAATTTGGTTATTTAACAGCCGTAAAAGATTTAACTTTTACAATTAATAAAGGAAATGTTTATGGCATTTTAGGACCTAATGGAAGTGGTAAATCCACAACTTTAGGTATCGTTTTGAATGTCGTAAATAAAACTTCAGGTGACTTCAAATGGTTTGATGGTACAGTATCTACACATAATGCATTAAAAAGAGTTGGAGCTATTATTGAGCGTCCTAATTTTTATCCCTACATGACTGCACATCAAAACCTAAAATTGGTATGTAAGATAAAAGGTGTTGACTATAAAAATATTGACGAAAAGCTTGAAATTGTTGGTCTATTAGATAGAAAAGATCATAAATTTAAAACCTATTCTTTAGGAATGAAGCAACGTTTAGCTATTGCTTCTGCTCTACTTAATGACCCAGAAATCTTAATTCTAGGACAACGAAAAACTCATTAAACAACTTGAGGAAAATCCTGTATTTGGAAATATTAATGAAGAAAATGGATTGATAACTGCATTTTTAAATGAGCCATTAGAAGCTTCAGAATTTAATGAACTCCTATTTAAAAATGGTATTACTTTATCTCATTTAGTAAAACGTAAAGAAAGCCTTGAAGAGCAATTTTTAAAACTTACCGATAATCAATAAATCAACCTAGAAAGAATTCAATGTTACGACTTATAAATTTAGAATTACAAAAACTGCTTCAAAATAGAGCAAGTAAAGTTTTAATTTTTATCTCTTTTATTTTGCCATTTACAGTCTTGGTTTTATCGTCAATCAAGATTAATTTCTTCGGTTTTTTTACATTAGAATTAGGTGAACTAGGTATATTTAATTTTCCAATAATCTGGCATATCACAACTTTTTTTGCATCTCAATTCAAGTTTTTCTTTGCCATTGTTGTGGTAAGTATGATAGGTAATGAATATAGCAATAAAACCATTAAGCAAAATTTGATAGATGGTTTAAGTAAAAAAGAATTTATTCTGTCAAAATTTTATACCATTGTTTTCTTTTCAATAGTTGCAACTCTTTTAATTGGTCTGGCATCTTTAATAATTGGCCTATATTATTCTAGCTATACAGAATTACATATAGTGCTTACTGGAACAGAATATTTGTTAGCTTATTTTGTAAAATTAGTTGGCTTCTTCAGTTTGTGCTTATTTTTTGGAATGCTCATTAAAAGATCAGCTTTTGCGCTCGGATTCTTATTTGTCCTTTTTATTTTAGAGTGGATTATTTTTGGATTAATCACATGGAAATTTAATTCAGATATCGCAGAAAAAATTCAGAATTTCTTTCCTCTAAAGTCTATGCATAAACTTATAGACCAACCTTTTCAAAGGATTATGATAACTAAATTTCCTGATAAAGCAGAATTGGCTTATGATTATGCTGTACATTGGTATGAATTTGTAATTGTATTAGGTTGGACAGCTTTATTTGTGTTTTTATCTTACAGATTATTAAAGAATAGAGATTTATAGTATATTTGGTAGTATATCTCTGCGCTTGCTATGAAAAAGATATACTACATTTTAACAATAGTATTGTTAAGCACAAACCTCTTCTCTCAAAATGAAGCAAGCAATTGGTATTTCGGCTATGGTGCTGGTTTAAAATTTGACATAGCACTTAATTCGGCTAGTTCTGTTGATGATGGACAATTACACACTTTTGAAGGTTGTACATCTATATCAGATGCTTTAGGCAACTTATTGTTCTATACAGACGGAAGAGTTATAAGAAATAGAACTCACAGTGTAATGCTAAATGGTACTGGATTGCTTGGTGACGCTTCTAGTTCTCAATCTGCAATAATTGTTCCCAAACCTGGAGATGATACTATTTACTATGTTTTTACGGTAGACAACAATTTAAATAATACAAATTTTGGATTAAATTATTCTATTGTTGATATAACTTTAGATGGAGGTTTAGGTGCTGTAACAGATAAAAATATAAACTTACTTCCACTTTGTACCGAAAAATTAAGTGCTGTTTTAAAAGATTGTATTACTAAATCTATTTGGGTTATAACTATGGCTTCATTTAATGGAGATGCGGTAGATAGTTACGACACGTATCACGCCTTCGAAGTAAGTAGTACTGGTGTGAACACTGTATCTGTAAAATCTCAATTTACTTTCACTAATCCAATTACCGATGCTCGAGGTTATTTAAAACTTTCTCCTGATGGTAAAAAAATGGTAAGTGCAAGTGTACAAAGAGATGCTTTATATATTTATAACTTCGACTCATTTACAGGTGTCGTTACAGACCAGCAGCAGTTGTTTGTCAATTCACTTTATGATAGACCTTATGGTGTAGAATTTTCTCAAAATAGTCAATTTTTGTATGTCAACACTTATAATGATTATAGGTCCCAAGGACCAAATAATGACGATTTTCTTGATCCTGAAAACCACTTTACTGCTCTTTTTCAATATGATATTACAGACCCTATTATTGAAAGTACAGAATACAAAATAGATGAAAGACAAGGTTATCGAGGAGCTCTCCAATTAGCTCCTGATGGAAAAATTTATAGAGCTTTAAGTGCTACCTACGAGAAAGGTTTACCTTATTTAGGAGTTATTAATAATCCTAACGAACCTGGTGAAGCCTGTAATTATGTTCACAACGGTATAAATTTAGAGCCTAACCTTTCTGCTCAAGGATTACCTCCATTTATTCAATCGCTTTTCAATACCCAAATTGATATAATTCGCAATGGGTCTGAAACAGCAAGTCTTGCACTATGTGAAGGAGATAGTTATACTCTGATTGGTGAAAATATACCAGGTGCATCATATACCTGGACAGTCGATCAAAATATTTTACCTGAAAATGATTTTGATCTAGAAATAACCCAAAGTGGTCATTATCAACTATTCATTGAACCAAATAATGGAGAATGTGTTATTGAAGGGCAAGCTTTTGTAGCGTTTCAGGAGAATCCAACCATTCATAATGTAACATTTTTACAATGTGATGAAGATGGTATAGATGATGGTTTAACACTTTTTAATTTAAAGCAAGCCAGTGAAAATATTGTTGATGGAGCTCCAAATATGATAACACAATTTTATTTAACATCTTTAGATGCTGACAATAATACCAATCAGATTGATCCTAACAGCTATAATAACATAACCAATCCTGAAACACTTTACATACGTGTTACAAATGCTTTAACAGGGTGTTTTAGTTTAGGCCAAGTTACTTTAGACGTGAGTTTAACCAACTCTAAAAATGCCGAACTTATTGCTTGTGATGCTGATGGTAATGAGGATGGTCTTTACAGATTTACTTTAAATGATGCCACAACTTCTGTAATTGATGGTTTACCAAATGGATTAAACATATCTTATTATCAAACTTATGAAGATGCCTTATTAGAAACAAGTAAACTGGGGACTACTTATGCTAACAGAGTTCCATATTCTGACAAAATATTTGCACGAGTAGAAAATGCCAATAACTGCTATGGTATAAGCGAGGTGAAACTTACAGTTCAAAAACTACCTGAAGTAGAAAGTGAATCTTTAACCTATTACTGTTTGAATTTTTTCCCTCAAACTATAACTCTCGATCCAGATATATTAAATGGATCTGCAAATAGCTACACATATGATTGGTCAACTGGTGAGACAAGTTATTCAATTAAAGTAAACGAGCCTGGCATATATACTGTAAATGTAAGCAACGAAAATGGGTGTTTTAAAGAAAAAAGAATTACAGTTGATGCTGCAAATATTGCTACAATAGAATCCATAAGATTAGAAGATGCTACTGAAAATAATATAATAAGAGTATTCGTTTCGGGTGAAGGGCAATATGAATATACTTTAATTGATAGTAATGGTGCTCCTTATACAAACTATCAGGAAAGTAATACTTTTGAAAATGTAATGCCTGGAATTTATACTGTCAATATCAGAGATGTTGAAAACAACTGTGGCATTACAGAAGATTTAGTCTCGGTTATTGGCTTTCCAAAATATTTTACACCAAACAACGATGGTATAAATGACACTTGGCAAGTATATGGTGTATCTGATATTTTTCAACATAACTCTCTCATTTATATTTACGATCGTTACGGTAAATTAATCAAACAATTAAGTCCTACAAGTAAAGGTTGGGATGGCAATTTTAATGGTGAACCGCTTCCTAATAATGACTATTGGTTTGCTGTTACTCTTCAAGATGGTCGTGTTTTCAAAAACCATTTTACTCTTAAAAGGTAGGT
>JARRKS010000171.1:0-5087 GCA_037387865.1 Flavobacteriaceae bacterium | reverse complement strand
GGCCGAAAAATAAGTTTTGGTGTCGTTTTGGTACGTGCCTTCTATGTTTAACTCCTGTTCCTCAAATATCAAACCATAGCGGGCCGAAAAATCAATTCCAAAACCCGATACCTCATAATTTAAGGGTGTATGCTCTTCTTCTATAAAATAGGGGCCAATTTCCAACTGTGCCACATTGGTGCCAACAGAAAAAGCGCTCCTGGAAACTCCGGGCCTATTGGAATTTATTACTTCGGTATATTGACTGAATGCTTTAAGGGAAAATAGGGATAACGCAACTATAAGAAAGGGCTTAATTAGGTTCATAGTGTTGGTGTTTGGTTCCAAATATAAAGATTTTATGTATTTTTTATCATTATTAAACGCTTTTTACGTAGTAAGAATTGTATTTTTGTAAAAATTTAAGTTATGCTACAATATGCATCTGCAACTGGATTATTTAGAATGATATTGATCATTTTATTAATTTATTTTGGAGTTAAAATATTAGCCAGACTGTTTGCGCCCTTTCTTATAAAATATGTTGCCAAAAAAACAGAGCAAAAGTTTGGTGACCAATTTAAATCTTATCAAAAAGAGGAAAAACAAAAGGAAGGTGAAATCTCTATTGATAAAATTCCTGAAACAAAACAGTCAAATAAAGATGTTGGAGAATATGTAGATTACGAAGAAATTGATTAATTTTCAAAATCACTGTTTATCTAGCATCTATGCAATTTAATTTTAAAAAACTCTTTCCACATTTATTAATTTTAGTTGGTTTTGTTATTCTATCATTGACTTATTTTAGTCCTGTTCTAAAAGGGAAAAAGATATTTCAGAGTGACATTATGCACTATATTGGTATGTCTAAACAACAAAACGATTTTAGTGCAGAAAATAATGAAGAAACATATTGGACCAATAGCGCTTTTGGAGGCATGCCAACATATCAACTAGGCGCTAAATATCCTCATAATTATATTAAAAAGTTAGACTTATCATTGCGGTTTTTGCCAAGACCTGCAGATTATTTATTTCTATATTTTATAGGGTTTTATGTTTTATTATTGGTATTAAAAGTTGATTATCGACTTTCAGCTTTAGGAGCTCTGGCTTTTGGTTTTTCAACCTATTTAATTATTATTTTAGGGGTAGGACATAACAGTAAAGCTCATGCGATTGCTTATATGCCTCTTGTTTTAAGCGGGATTATTCTCACGTTTAGACAAAAGTATATTAATGGCTTTGTAGCCAACCATTTCCAAATGACCTATTACTTATTGTTATTAGTTATTGTTTTAGGAATTGCATATTTAATTGATGCGTACAAAAAGAAACTTTTGCCTCATTTCTTCAAATCGGTTGGAATTCTTGTTTTAGCTGTTGTTTTAGCTGTAGGTCTTAATGCAACCAATATTTTAGCAACGAAGGAATATGTAAAAGAAAGTATGCGAGGTAAGAGTGAGTTAACCATCAATCCTGATGGTTCCCCAAAAGAAGTATCTTCTGGCTTAAGTAAAGAGTATATTACGGAATATAGTTATGGTTTATTGGAAACCTTTAATTTATATATTCCACGCTTTTTAGGTGGAGGAAGTTATGAAGATGTAGGTAAAAATTCAGAATTCTATGAATTTAACTTGCGTCAAGGCGCAACACCTCTACAAGCAAAAGAAATGGTTAAGCAAACGCCAACGTATTGGGGAAATCAACCAATAGTTGAAGCGCCAGCTTATGTTGGAGCAGTAATTCTGTTCTTGTTTGTATTTGCATTATTTCTAATAAAAGGTCGTTTAAAATGGTGGTTGGTTGGTGGAAGTATTTTGTCTTTGATTTTATCCTATGGAGATAGTCAACCATTTGCATTTATTACAGACTTCTTCATCAATTACGTACCATTATATAACAAGTTTAGAGCTGTAAGTTCCATACAAGTTATTTTGGAATTGTGTATTCCTGTTTTGGGAATATTTGGATTGGTGAGACTATTAAATAATTTTGAAACGAAAGAAAAGAAATTATACGCTTTAAAATACACTGTTGGTATTACAGCTGGTCTGGCTTTAATATTTTTATTGTTTAAATCAAGCCTATTTGATTTTGTTGGAATGAATGATGGTTATTATCGTCAAAATTATGGACAGCAGTTTATAGATGCGATAAAAGCAGATAGGCAGATGATTTTTACTCAAGACACATTACGTACTCTTGTTTTGGTATTACTTTCAAGTAGTTTGATTTTTATGTATTTGAGGAAAAAATTATCTGAAACATGGGTAATTATTGGTTTTGGAGTTTTAATTCTGTTTGATATGGTTGGTGTTGATAAACGCTATGTGAATAACGACAATTTTGTTTCATCATTACAGGTCAATAAACCTTATCAAGCTAATGCTGCAGATTTAGAAATATTAAAAGACACCACTCACTTTCGTGTTTACGATATTACTTCTGGAAATCAACCCGCAAAAGCTTCCTATTTTCATAATTCAATAAATGGATACAGTGCAGCAAAATTGAGACGTTATGATGAACTATATGATTTTCATATTGAAAAAAGCAATATGGAGGTGTTGAATATGTTGAATACAAAATATTTGATAGCTCAGGATGAAGAAGGCACTATTTTTCCTTATACCAATGAAAGCGCAAATGGCAATGCTTGGTTTATTCAATCATTTAAAGAGGTAAATTCGGCTAATGAAGAAATAATCGCTTTAGATAGCCTTGACACAAAAAAGATTGCTGTTTTAAATGTAAATCAATTCAGTGATTTGAATAAAAATTCTTTCGTTGTAGACTCTATAGCATCAATCAAAGTTATTGAGTACAAACCGAATTATATAAAATATCAATCAAATAATGCAAAAGATGGTTTTGCGGTATTTTCTGAAATTTATTATCCTAATGATTGGAAATCTTATCTTGACGGAAAAGAGGTAGAGCATATTAGAGTTGATTATGTATTACGTGGTATGGAAATTCCAGCAGGAAATCACATTATAGAATTTAAGTTTGATCCTCAAGTTGTTAAAATAGGAAGCAAGATTGCACTAGCTAGTTCTTTTATTTTTGTAATACTTCTTTTAGGAGGTTTGTTTTTAGAGTTAAAAAATAAAAATCAGAAAAGTGCGTAAGGCACTGATCATAACATATTATTGGCCTCCTGCAGGCGGACCTGGTGTACAGCGTTGGTTGAAGTTTGTTAAGTATCTACCAGAATTTGGTGTAGAACCGATAGTTTATATTCCTGAAAACCCAAATTATCCTATTCTAGATAAAAGCTTGTTATTAGAAGTGCCAAATGACATTTCTATATTAAAACAGCCCATAAAGGAGCCTTATAAGTTTGCTCGTATTTTTTCAAAGAAGAAATCTCAAAATATTAGTAAAGGTATAATTAAGAAAAAGGATGACCAAAGTACTTTAGAGAAGTTAATGTTATTTATTAGAGGAAACTTTTTCATTCCTGATGCTCGAAAATCATGGGTCAAACCATCTGTATGTCATCTCTCAAATTTTATAAAAAACAACGATGTTGATGTAATTATTAGTACTGGTCCTCCACATAGTTTGCATTTAATTGGATTACAATTAAAAAAACAACTAGGAGTAAAATGGTTTGCAGATTTTAGAGACCCTTGGACTACCATTGGATATCACAAAAAACTAAAGCTAACAAAACGTTCACAATTGAAACATCAAGAATTAGAACACGATGTTTTAAATTCTGCAGATAAAATTATTGTTACAAGCCCTTCAACTAAAAAAGAATTTGAACAAAAAACAAACGCTCCAATTGAGGTGATTACTAATGGTTACGATGTAGAACGTGTGAAGGATGTGAAACTTGATACTAAATTTACATTATCACATATAGGCTCTTTACTGTCAGAAAGAAACCCAGAGGTTTTATGGCAGGTTTTAAAAGAGTTGATTGCCGAAAATGAGGAGTTTAAAAATGTTTTTCAATTAAATTTAGTGGGTTCAATAAGTGAAGATGTATTAAAGGTGATTGAAAATTACATTTCAAGTAATAATATTAATAATATAGGTTATGTTTCGCATAATGAATCTATTAAATATCAAAAACAATCACAATTGTTATTATTGATTGAGATTAATTCTGAAGAAACTAAAAGCATTATTCCTGGTAAGCTTTTTGAATATATGGTATCAAACAGACCAATTATTGCTGTAGGACCTAAACAGTCTGATATTGAGCTTTTATTAAAGGAAACTAATACTGGTCATTATTTTTCTTATTCAGATCACGATTTGCTTAAAGAAACAATTTTATTACATTTTAAATCGTTTCAAAAAGGAGAATTAAAATCTCATGCTATAGGATTACAAAAGTATAGTAGGAGAGAACGAACCAAAAAACTTGCCAACTTGATATCATGGGAATAGTAATCACTCAATCTATTAAAAACACTGTGATTACCTATTTAGGTTTCGGCATTGGTGCTATTAATGTATTGTTTCTGTTTACCAATTTTTTGAGCGATTACTATTTCGGACTAATTACTTTTATTCTTTCAACAGCAAATATTATGATGCCAATTATGACTTTTGGCGTTCATAATACGATTATAAAATTTTATTCCTCATTTAAAACCAGGCAATCGCAGAACAGTTTTTTAACATTGATGCTTTTTTTGCCAATTTTAATTATAATTCCTGTTGGCCTAATTGGATATTTTTCTTTTGATATTATTAGCCATTGGCTGGCAAAAGAGAATGATATTATTGGCGATTATGTCTATTTAATTTTTATAACTTCAATTGCATTTGCCTATTTTGAAGTGTTTTATTCCTGGTCTAAAGTTCAAATGAAAAGTGTTTTTGGGAATTTTATGAAAGAAGTATTTCATAGAATTTGTATCACTATTCTTTTGTTTGCACTTTATCTAAATTTATTAACGGTTAATCAATTGATTTTAAGCATTGTTGGCGTATATATTTTACGTATGTTGATAATGAAAGTTTATGCTTTTAGCTTAAGGTTTCCAGTAATAAAGTTTTCAAAAATTAATGGTATAAGTTCAATCCTCAAATACACATCACTAATTATTATTGCTGGATCTGTTGCTAACGTCATT
>JARRKS010000170.1:0-3871 GCA_037387865.1 Flavobacteriaceae bacterium | reverse complement strand
GCAACGAGCGCATTTGTGTTTCCTTTTAAAGTCAAGTCGCCTGAACCAGCTATTTTGCCTTCTACTTCAGAGGTTTCAATATCCAAAGCTAAATCACCAGAGCCAGCAAGTGCCACTACCAAAGAGTTTGTATTTATTTTGTCTTCATTCCAGAGATCTCCAGAGCCTGCAAGCGATACACTACTAACATCCTTGAATGGAATTGTAATTTTTATTGTATTGTTTTTACTGGTTTTTAAATTGAAGTTCTTCTTTACTCTTATTTTTAGTGTGTTGTCCTTTACTTCAGCTTCTATATAATCCAATAAATTTTCTTCACCTTCAATAGTAATGTTTCCTTCTGTACCACTTACTAGGATATAATCCATAGAGCCAGCACAAGCTATACCGTCATAGTCTCCTGTTTTTAAGGTTTTAGATGAAATCTTACCGTTTCCTTTTATGGTTTTATTTGATTGAGCACTTAACGACAAAGTAAATAGAAGAAGTAAAGTAAAAATTGCGTGTTGTTTTTTGAATAATGTTTTCATGTCTGTTATTTTTTGATTAATTAATTTTTTGATAATGATACGCTTCCGTAGTCAGAATTAATGGTTATTGTATTGCTTGTACTATTGCTTCCGTAGTAACCAGCATAACTTTTGGTATTGTTTTTTTCAATTTGTTTTTGAATTTCAAGGCCACCTTTATTCCTTAAAGATGCATATTGAAGGTCAAGATTAAATTTAAAATTGTAATTAGGATCAAAGCCAATAGTGATCCCTGCATAATCAGATTGAATAAGTACGTTGCCAGCATTTGCCGTCATATTTTTTATTTTAATAGAGCCATAATCTGCTTTTAATTGAACGCTTTTGTAAACATCGCCTAAAACAGTTGTCAGATAATCGCCATTCCCTGTAATGTTATTGGCCTTATCAATTTTTATATTGCCGTAATCACAACTATAACTGATGTCTTCTGCAACTTCAACATGAGAGTTTGTATAATCTGCCGAAATATCCAATTGTTTTGTTTTTGCTACGGTGTAACTACTATAATCGGAGTTTATCTTTCCACTTTTTATATATTCAAAATGACTATTATTAGTGTAATCAAAATTGATGACATTATCATCTGCCATAAGCTCTTTTGTAGTAATTTGTCCATAATCACAATCTATTTTTGCATGACCTTCAAGCCTATCAAGGTTTATACTACCATAATTATTTTCTAAATCTACATTGTTGGTTATTGGGAGTTTAACAACGTAATTTATTTCCATGCTAACATTATTGTTCTTTCCCCAATTCCACCAAGAACTAGATTTTGATTTGTTGAACTTCGTTTTGGCAGAAACATAATCTTTTGTGGCAGAAAATTCTACTGTAATATCATCAAGCTTTTTCTGGGCTTTTTCTTCATTTTTACTATTTGTTGTGATAGTAACTTCTATTTCTATTCTATTTTCGTTCCAGGTTACAATATCTATATTGCCATAACTATTATCAACATTTAAAGTTGCATTAGCATTTACTGAATATTCTTTTTTTATCACTTTTTCTTTTTTCTCTTTAGCATCATCATTAGTTAAACTAAAAATGAATGATGGTACTAATAAAAGCGTTATAATGGCTTTAAATTGTAGATTCGTTTTCATTTGATATGTTTTTTAATTGTTTTACTGTATTAATTTGTTCTAAAGTATTTTTTAAAAGATCAATTCTTTTTTGAAAGTTTGAGATCATTGCATATATAACACGATTGTCATCATTGCTTTCGGTTAGATCTTTTTTTAGTGATTCATAATCGTTTTCCAGAATTTTCATTTGCTTTAATGCATCATTAATTAATGATTGAGTTTCTGGAGAAGATTCATCTGTAATTTTTTTCAACTCAACTTCTATGGTCGATGTAAAAAAATCTTGAGTTTCTGCCATTTCTGGAGAAACACTGGCCAAGTCTCTTGAATCATCAGAATTTTGATATCCAATAGTTATCGTTAATAAAAGCAAGATTGAAGCTGCAATGCTCAACATAGGTTTCCAGGAAATTGATTTAGGCTTTCTTTGAAAGCTCTTTTGATAATTGTTCAACTTATTCAAAAAGCGATCATGATGATTTTCTTGAGGCTCTTCCTGATCAAAATCATTTTTAAATTGTTCAAAAAGTTTATCTAAACTATCTTTACTCATATCTGAATTTTTATTAGTTAGCTGTTAAAGGCAATAACTTATTTCTTAAACTTTCTTTTGCTCTAGAAACAACAGTTCTACAATTTGCATTTGATATATCCATTATTTCGCTTATTTCTTCGTAATCATAACCTTCAATTAAATTCAAGGTTAATGCTACCCTATAATTATCTTTCAATTCTTTAATAGCCTTTAGTACCTGTTGTACTTTTAAGTTGGTCAAACCACTGTCACTACCAATGCTTTGGTCAGTCTCAACTTTATATAATACATTGTCAAAAGGAACGTTTTGGTATTTACTATTCTTTTTATAATGATAAATACTGTTGTTAATCACAATTCGTTTTAACCAGGCACCAAAGGTTTTTAAATCTTTTAGTTCTCCTAGTTTTGTAAAGGCAACTAAAAATGAATCTTGCATAATGTCTTCAGCTTCAAAACTGTCTTTTACAATTCTTAAAGAAGTGTTATACATGGCTTTGTAATATCTGTTATAAATTTCCAATTGAGCCTTTTGGTCTCCAGATATACAAAGCTCTGCAAGCTCTTCAATATTTAGGTTGGGTAGTGACACTAAAACAAATTGTTTATAAGAAAGATGAAGTTACTTAAACTTTGTTACAGTTATAATTAAAAAACTGTAATAAATTTTTTTAATGTTGGCATGTTAATTGACTTTTTAAGAAAGAAGTTATGGAATTAATTATTTTTAACTTATTGAAAATAAACTCAATAACTTCATTTTATTATTTAATTTTGAACAATATCCATTCTGTTGTTTAGTTTAATAATGACATAATGGCTTAAATATTTTTATGAAGAAAACCAATTTACTTAATCTTGACAGTTTGTCATTTCAGGAATTTGACGAAAATTCTGAATTAATTCCTTTAATGACACCTGAAGATGAAGAAGAGATAAATAACGAAAATTTACCTGAAGTATTACCAATATTGCCTTTGCGAAATACAGTATTATTTCCAGGTGTTGTAATTCCTATTACGGCTGGGCGTGACAAATCAATCAAACTTATAAAGGATGCGAATAGCGGTAGTAAGGTTATTGGTGTAGTATCTCAAAAAGATGAATCTGTTGAAGATCCTTCTGCAAGTGATATTTATGAAACAGGAACTGTGGCTAGAATTTTACGTGTTTTAAAAATGCCTGATGGTAATACAACAGTTATTATTCAGGGAAAAAAGCGTTTTAAAGTAGCAGAGGTCATTACAGAAGAACCTTATATAACTGCTACAGTTCGTGAAGTTCCAGAAGCTAGACCAGCAAAGCAAAACAAAGAATTTAGAGCTATTATAGATTCTATAAAAGATTTGGCATTACAAATCATTAAGGATAGCCCTAATATACCAAGCGAAGCTTCTTTTGCTATAAAGAATATTGAGAGCAGCTCTTTCTTAATTAATTTTGTATCATCTAATATGAATCTTTCTATAAATGAAAAACAATCTCTATTAGAACAAAATGATTTGAAAGAACGCGCACTAGCAACACTTAAATACATGAATGTCGAGTTTCAAAAATTGGAACTTAAAAATGATATTCAATTAAAAGTGCAGAGTGATTTAAATCAACAACAACGTGAATATTTCTTGCATCAGCAAATGAAAACCATTCAAGAAGAGCTTGGAGGTGTTAGCTATGAGGAGGAAGTTGAAGAAATGAAGACCAAAGCTTCAGAA